>JAENWZ010000359.1 GCA_016649795.1 Proteiniphilum sp.
GAAGAGACAGGCTTCTACGAAGCGCTGAAAGCAGGAACAGTACAGGATGCCGTCAATGGCACCTCTGATATCCGTTTCAACGCGGTTGCCAATCGCAGGGAGATCATGCTGGGGACCAATCAATATCCCAACTTCAGGGAGTCGATGGCCGGAAAAATTGAGGATAAGGAGAAGCATAGCTGCGGATGTGGTGACAGCGACACAGCGACACCACTGAAGAAGCTTAATCATAAACGTCTCTCCGATGCCTTCAACGAGGTGCGTCTGGCCACAGAGCAAAGCGGTAAAACACCCAAAGTGTTTATGCTTACCATTGGTCACCTGGCCATGCGTCTGGCACGTTCGCAGTTCTCGAGTAACTTTTTCGGTTGTGCCGGATATGAACTGATCGATAACCTTGGCTTCAAAACTGTGGCTGAAGGTGTACAGGCAGCCCGTGAGAAGAATGCCGATGTGGTGGTGCTCTGCTCCAGCGACGAGGAATACGTTACGCTGGCTCCTGAGGCATACGATCTGCTCAAAGACGGTAAGGAGCTGTTGGTGGTGGCAGGCTCACCCGCTTGTATGGATGATCTGAAAGCACACGGCCTTGAACATTTCATTCATGTGCGGAGCAATGTGCTGGAAACATTGAAAATATTGAATGATAAACTGTTATAGATTCAAGATTCAAGATAAATATATCAAGAATTAAGGATGTAATACTGACCGCTGATCGCTGACCGCTGATCGCTAACAACTGACAACTGAAAAATGGACGGACAAGGAAAACTGAAAAACTGGATGATCGTCGCTCATCCTTGGGCTATTCCTGCATCGGCATCACCTGCACTGGTAGGTTTATCCTACGTTTTTTACCTCTACAAGGGAGGTGTGATCACCGACGTGAACTGGACCTTCGGCATTGTGGCTGTTTTTGGTGCCATCATCTTCCATCTGGCTGGAAACCTGATCAGTGAATACCACGATTTTATGAGTGGTGTGGATGTGAAAGAGAAAACGGGACCTGTACGTCTGATAGTGAAGGGTGTCTTCAAACCCAAAACGGTGTTGTATTACGGTTATGTGGTTTTACTGATCGGCATCATGCTGGGTGTTTACCTGCTGCTGCATACCGGTCCCCCTCTTCTGGTCTTCGGGATCATCGGTATTATCAGCTCCACCCTCTACTATAAGTTTAAGTATGTGGCGCTGGGTGACCTGCTTATTTTCATCTGTTATGGCCTGTCGATAGCGCTAGGCGTGGCTTATGTGATGACCGGTCAGATCATCTGGTCGACACTGCTTGTGGTTGCTCCCACAGGATTGCTTGTTGTAGCTATCCTGCATGCCAATAACACGCGCGATATGCTCCAGGACAAAGCAGCCGGAATACGTACCCAGGCAATGAATCTGGGCCTCGAAGGGGCGCAGGTCACTTATCAGACAATCCTGCTGGTGGCCTATCTGCTGATTGCCGTAGCGGTGATGATAAAGATGCTCAGCCCTTTGGCATTTCTCGTGCTTTTGAGTTTTCCTCTGGCGTTGAAAAATATCAGGCTGATGAAAAAAGCAACACTCGAAGAGCTGGGTGTCATTCAGTTTCTGGATGGCCGGACGGCGCAGCTGGTGCTTATTTTTAGTCTGTTGCTGGTTGCCGCCAATTTTATTGCTCCGCTTATTTGAAAGAGATATTTCTGACAGAGAATAATAAAAAAGTATTCTCTCACGGATCCTGATTTACTGACTGAGGACTTAAAAAATAAACAAATCGTATGAAACGAGCATGAACATCATTAAACACAAGAACTATTTCGTTAAGTGAGTACAGAGACAAAACTTGTTTTGGCTATGTCGAAC
>JAENWZ010000206.1 GCA_016649795.1 Proteiniphilum sp.
AAACGGAAGGTGCCGCTCAAAGCGCGTGAAACGAAGAACCTGGTCTCCGTATGGGATGAAGCACCGCGTAGTATCAATATCAATACCCTGATCTCCGCAAATCTGCCCGGCGCAATCAATCTTCCGGTTAACAATATCATTCGTGAACGGAACAAACCCATCGATGAAGAAGGCGATTACGTCGTGGAAAACGCAACGTATGAGATACCGGGGGAGGTGATTGTCGATAATGAAGACTCCACGTTGTTCCTGTTGTCGGCACCCGAGGTGGTAGGTCTGTTGCCACAATGGCTCGATCGGGTGGATGAGAACTCATTTCGTTATTCGGGCGTCTCTAACTGGCGTCCCCCGTTGCAGTGGACATTGACCACGAACGATAAATATCACGGTACACATATTCGCTCCGCCTACGTAATCAAAAGTGGCAGTGGAAACCAGACTGCGACATGGAAAATTCCGGTCTCAGATGCCGGGCAGTACGACTTATTTTATTGGGTCTACAAGCCGGATGAACTTCGCAGAGGGCGGAGAAGAGGTGGCCGCGGCTCTGCCGGAGGAGATGCAGAGTATCACTTTAAGGTTCGATATGACGGGTACGAAGAGAATGCATATATTAATTTACAACGATCGGAAGAGGGCTGGAGCGAATTAGGAACCTACTTCTTCAATAATGATACGGTAGTAGTTGTTTTAAGCAATGATGCCAAATTAAGAACCGTGACGGCCGATGCCGTTAAGATAGTCAGGAGATAATAGCAATAGAGAAAAATCTCTTTTGTCTAAATATGTTGCTTCAATCACACACACTTGAACAGAAAATGAAATAATTATGGACAGGAATCGGTTAAGGATACAACTTTCTTGCTTACTATTGCTTTTAGCGGGAGTAGCATTGCTCTCCTACACCCATGCTCAAACACCCATGACCATTGAACAAGCATTGGATATTGCGGAAGAGAATAATCCCGATCTGAAAGCATCGAAACTCAGCCTTGAACGTTATCAATACAATCTTGTGGCACAACGGGCGTCGTTGAAGTCCCGTTTTTCACTCGATCTAAATCCGATCAACTACAGCAGATCAAGAAGATTTGACAATCGTTTATCCCAATGGTATACCAATGAAACACTGAATACAAGCGGTACATTTATGGTATCCCAGCCAATCCTGATGACCGACGGTGAGATTTCGCTGATCAATACATTTGGCTGGCAGGATAATCAGTCGACAGTGGAAGGGATGGATAACAGAAACAGGGCATTTAGTAACGATCTCTATTTGCGACTGACACAACCGATATTCACCTACAACCGCCGAAAAATGGAACTGCAGCAGATCGAGTTTGATTATGAAAATGCGGGCATCCGATATGCATTGCAGCGGCTGAACACGGAACGAAGTATTACCAATCAGTTTTATTCCGTCTACATGGCTCAGAATAACCTATCCATCAGCAAAGAAGAACTGGAAAATACGAAACAGAGCTTTGAAATCATTCAGAATAAGGTGGAAGCTGACCTCTCGGCAAGAGAAGAACTCTATCAGGCGGAACTGAATCTTGCCAATGCTCAATCTGCGGTGGAAGAGCGGAACGTATCGCTTGAAAATGCGAAGGATCAGCTGAAACAAACATTGGGGATGGCTTTGGATGATGATATCGAAGTGACGGTAGAGATCGAGGTGAGCCCGGTGGCGATCGATCTGGTACAGGCTGTGCAGAGCGGCCTGAACTCAAGAATGGAACTGCGACAGCGTGAAATTGATATTGAACTGGCGGAGCTCCAGATGATCCAGACCAAAAGTCTCAACGAATTCAGGGGAGATATCTCGTTATCGATAGGGATCATCGGTGACCATGAAAGGTTCGGCAACGTATATGATAATCCTACCCAAAACCCGCGTGTGGCAGTAAGTCTAACTGTTCCGATCTTTGACTGGGGTGAAAAAAAAGCACGGGTAAGGGCACAAAGAGTAGCGCAAACCCTTGCGAAGCTTGAGCAGGAAAACCTGCGAATAGATATTGAGTTGGATGTGAGACAAACCTGGAGAAGGCTGGAGAACCTGCGTACCCAGATTGATATCGCAGAGAAAAGTGTTCGAAATGCTCAGCTTACCTACGACATTAACCTGACAAGGTATCGGGAAGGTGATCTTACGGGGATGGAAATCAATCAGTTCCAAACCCAGTTGTCGAACAGGAAAATTACTTACGCGCAAGCACTTATCAATTATAAGATTGAACTGCTTAACCTGAAAATTTTAACTTTGCACGACTTTGAAAATGAACGCCCCATTGTACCAATCAGAGAATGGACGGGCACTGCCAATTGAATTTACTGACATAAACAAAAAGGAATAACCGGATGAACTACAGAATCTTATTGCTTACGGTACTAGTTGCATTGTTGACGGCATGTGGAAATCAACCCCAAAGCGGTCAAAGCGATATCGAAACACCTGTCTCTGTGCAGGAACTGAAAAAAAGTTCGATCAGCAAACTGATCAATACGACAGGAACGGCTCTGGCGACCTATAGTGTAGAGCTGAATGCCGAGATGAGTGGCTTTTATAGCCTTCAGACGAATCCTACCACCGGCAAGCCCTATAAATTAGGCGATGCCGTGAGAAAGGGTCAGCTGATCATCCGCTTTGAAGATCAAGAGTATGAAAATGGGATCGCGCTGGAGTCCAGAAAGCTGAGCCTTGAAATTGCTGAACAGGAGCAAAGCAAACAAAAAGCCCTGTATGAAAAAGGAGGCGTCACCTTAAGTGAAATGCGCAATACCGAAGTGCGGGTCACCAACGCCCGTTACGATCTTGAAAACGCGACCCTGAATCTTGAGAAAATGAGCGTGAGAGCCCCCTTCAATGGTGTTATTGTCTCCCTGCCGCACTACACACCGCAAAGCAGAGTGACACAAGGTAGTCAGATGGTCGGGCTGATGGCCTATTCACGCATGTATATGGATATCAACCTTCCGGAAAGTGCGATTGAATACGTACGATCAAATCAACCGGTTTACATCACGCATTACACAATGCCTCACGATACGCTCAGCGGTGTAATAAGTGAACTGTCGCCAGCTATCAGCACAGAAACGCGTACATTCAAGGGAAAGATATTGATTGATAACAACCAGTTGAAACTACGACCCGGTATGTTTGTCAAAGCCGATATCGTGGTGGACAGAGCCGATAGCGCCATTGTTATTCCGAAAGAAGTGGTCATTTCCCGAAGGAACCGGAAATATGTCTATATCGTGGAAAGAAATAGTGCGATTCTGCGTGATATTCAAACAGGGCTCGAAGATGAAGATAACATTGAGGTTACCCAGGGGCTGAATGAGAATGACAATCTGATAATCCGGGGATACGAGACGTTGCGTGAAAACAGCCGCGTGAAAGTATTGAAATAACCTGAAGTGAAGGAAATAGCCATACTTTTAACATGATATTATAAATGAGGAATATACTCCGATTCGCATTGAAGAATCCCGTTACCATTAGTATGATCGTGTTCGCGATCCTGCTGCTGGGGAAAATTTCGTACGACAGGCTAAGCGTGGATTTATTGCCAAATATGAACAGTCCTCGCCTCTTCGTAGAGTTGCAAGCCGGTGAGCGTCCACCGGAAGAGATTGAAAAGATGTTTGTCGAAAGCATAGAGTCGATGGCTATCCGGCAAAGTGATGTGGTGCAGGTATCTTCTGTGATCAGGGCAGGATCTGCACAGGTAACAGTTGAATACCTGCAAAATAAAGATATGGATGAGGCTTTCTTGGATCTTCAGAAGGCGATGACCCCCTTTACACAGAATGCAGATATCGAGTCCATCAATATCACCCAACATGATCCGAACACGGCACCGGTTATGCTGATCGCGATGTCACACCAATCGATAACCGACATGGCGGAGTTGCGAAAAATGGCGGATAGCTATATACGAAACGAGCTCATCCGTCTGGAAGGAATAGCCGAAGTAACCCTGTCGGGTGAAGAGATACCGGTGCTAACCATAGAAACCGATCCATATACATTGAGTGCTTTTGGTATCACCATGGAAGAGATCGCATCGAGAATCGAAGCAAATAATCAGAGCATATCGGGAGGAAGGGTGAGCGAGCTGGGATTACAGTATCTGGTAAAGAGCTCTTCGCTGTTTAACTCCGAGTCGGATTTCGAAAATCTGATCGTCAGCTACAAGCCTACGGAGGCAACCACGGGCGGATCCGCTATGCAGAATACAGG
>JAENWZ010000080.1 GCA_016649795.1 Proteiniphilum sp.
AATTACGACAGGTTAAACAATTAAAAGAAACCGCCGTGTGCGAAAGCATGCACGGTGGTGTGAGAGGGCGGGGGAGTAATCCCCCTACCTACTCGATTTCTTTCGGTGGGTTGTATCACCTTTTTCTATTACAAATGAATATTCAAATAAACATGGCATAAATGGGTTATTATCCAAATAAGTAAGACCATTATTGTTTGTAATGCAAATTAAGTTTGACAAATATTGTTTGTATAACTCAACTATTATCATTACTTTTGCAAACTTTTTCGCTTGACCGAAGAAGAAGAAAGAATTATTATATTAACAAATTCAAGGAGAGCAAAATGCCAAAAATGAAGACTAATTCCGGTGCCAAAAAAAGGTTTACCCTTACCGGAACAGGAAAAATCAAACGGAAACATGCGTACAAAAGTCATATTTTGACGAAAAAGTCCAAGAAGAGAAAGAGAAATCTTACTCAGACAGGTCTCGTACACAAATCTGACTTAAACAGTATCAAACAGCTGTTAGCGTTGAAATAATTATCGCAACAGTTTCCATTAAAAGATTTAGTAACAGGATGTAAGCTCCGAAGAGCTCTGCAAGACAGAGACGCTATCATTCAAAACAAGTAACATTATGCCAAGATCAGTAAATCATGTTGCGTCGCGCAACCGCAGAAAAAAAGTTCTGAAATTAACAAGAGGCTACATCGGCGCCCGCAAGAATGTGTGGACAGTAGCCAAGAACACGTGGGAAAAAGGTCTAACCTATGCCTATCGTGACCGTAAAAACAAGGAACGCAGCTTCCGTGCATTGTGGATTCAGCGTGTCAATGCTGCCGCCCGCGAGAACGGTATGTCTTATTCCCGTTTGATGGGTGCACTGCACAAGAATGAAATTGATATCAACCGCAAAGTTCTTGCCGACCTGGCAATGAACCATCCCGAAGCTTTCACAGCCATCGTGGATAAAGTGAAATAGATATCTACTGTCAATAAAGAATAGAAAGGGAGAAGCTCGGAAGGGTTTTTCCTTTTTTTATTTATCTTTGTACCAATAGAGAGATGGTAAGAGACATCAACTTATGAAAGAGTGGAAAGATCTCTACAAAAACCGGCCGTCGGATGACTGGACTGACGGGCAAAACCAATTAAGATTAAATTTTATGATCACAAAACATTTATTCAGGGCTGTATCTATTCTACTTCTATTCTCATGTGCTTCTGCAGGATGTAATAGATCCACTCAATCTTCAGGAGAGCCGGTCACCTACTCAAATCCTCTGCCGGTAGCCTTTGGCGATCCGTTCGTGCTCTCTGCTTCCGACGGGAAATATTATATGTATGGTACGGGTGGTGTGGAGAAAGGATTTGGTGCTTACAGCTCCGACAACCTTGTTGACTGGCATAACGAAGGGCAGGTCTATTCCGGCAATAACCCTGAATCGTGGACATTGAAAAATTATTGGGCACCGGAAGTATACGAGATAGACGGGAAATATTATATGTTCTTTAGCGCCGACTGGAAGGTGAACCCCACCAATGAGCTGGAGAACTTCCGAATTGGTGTGGCAATTGCCGATAAACCTACCGGACCATTCACAGAGGTATCCGATAAGCCGTTGTTCGACCCCGGTTATCCCATCATCGATGCAAATATCTTACAACATAACGACAAGACATATCTCTACTATTCCCGCTGTTGTTACAAAAACCCTGTGGAGAGCGAGGTAGCTGATTGGGCAAGAGCAGAGAAACTGTTTGATGAGATTGAAGAGAGCTGGGTCTATGGCGTAGAGATCTCGAACGACTTCACCACCGTGATCGGTGAGCCGGTACTGCTTTTGCAACCTCCTTCCAAAATGAGCGATCCGCAAACAGAGTGGGAAAGTCGATCTGTCACCAGCGGGGAGGTGAATCGTCGCTGGACGGAAGGTTCCTTTGCTTTCGATCATGACGGCAAAATCTATATGATGTACTCGGCCAACTACTTCGGAGGGCAAAATTATGCTGTAGGTTATGCTGTTGCCGATCAACCGTTAGGACCTTTCACCAAAGCGCAGAATAATCCCGTATTGGAGAAGAACAGTGCCAGTGGGGGTGAAGTGACCGGTACCGGGCATAATATGATGGTCTGGTCGAAAGATGGCAAGAAGATGTACACTGTCTATCACGGACGTACCGAAAAGACAGGTGATGAAAGAGTGGTATTTATCGATGAGGTAAAGATCGATAAGAAGGGGGTGCTTACCGTGGACGGACCGTCCACAACGGAAAAGGAATTATAGAACGACAGCGGTATGAGAACTTATTCGGTGGAGGAACAGGAACGAATTGAAAGATTAATTCATTCTTGTACATTGTGTTATGTGGGTATGGCCGATGAAGAGGGTATACCCTATGTATTGCCGATGAACTTCGGATACGAGGATGACGTAATTTATCTGCACTCGGCACAGGAAGGACATTCCATCTCCATCCTCGAAAAAAATCCCAACCTCTGTATCACCTTCTGTACCGACCCCAAACTGGTATGGCAGAACGAAGAGGTGGCCTGCAGTTACAGGATGCGTTCCGACAGCGTGATATGTCATGGTAAGGTCTCTTTCGAAGAGGATTTCGATGAAAAGGTAAAAGCGTTGAATATCATTATGCGGCAATATTCCGGAAGGGAATTCACCTATTCGGCACCTTCTGTCAGGAACGTGAAGATATGGAAAGTGGCAATTGAAAAGATTTCAGCGAGAGAATTCGGCGTTCCCAATAAGAATGCCGGTCAATACAAAGAGGGCAGCTCATTTTAAATGAGTAGTAGAATTTGACCTCGCTTCACAAAACATTAGTCCCCTCAAAACATTACTCCTCCTCAAACTGTTTACAAGGAACATTTTAAAAATCACTGTAAAACCTTTTGGTTGAATGAAGAGAATAACTACCCTACTTGTGGCCTTGCTGATTGTACTGGCTGCTTCCTCTACTGAGCCGCAGAGCAAAAAGAGCGTGAAACCGATAGAGCTGACAAAAGCAACCTTCCTTGAGAAAGTGTTCAACTATGAAAACAATCCCGAAGAGTGGAAATATAATGGTGACAAACCGGCTATTGTAGATTTTTATGCCACCTGGTGCGGACCCTGTCGGATCACCTCTCCCATTTTAAAAGATCTGGCTGCAGAATACGGTGATGACATCTATGTCTATAAAATAGATGTGGACAAAGAGCCTGAGCTGGCGGCCATGTTTGGCGTGCAAAGTATTCCAATGTTCCTTTTTATTCCCATGAACGAGAAACCACAGGTGGCAATGGGTGCCCTACCCAGGAAATCGTTTAAAGAGGCGATTGATACTTTTCTGCTGAAGAAAGAAGCGCTTTAATATCACTCTGAAGCAATGATCACAAGCCTGCAGAACCCGGCGATAAAGAATATCGTGAAGCTATTGAAAAGCAAAGAGAGACTTGAACAGCAGCTTTTTGTGATCGAGGGGGCGCGTGAGCTGTCGCTGGCCCTGCAGGGTGGTTACCAGGTAGAGGCGGTATACCTCTGCAGGGCGATGTTTGAAAATTCAAAGTACCCCGATCTGCTGGATAGGATGCCTGAGACATCTGTTTTCGAGATCGCACCTGCAGTCTTTGCGAAGGTTGCCTACAGGGAGAACTCCGACGGCATTGTGGCGCTGGCAAAACCAAAGTCACATCGCCTGAACGATATCAGGCTGTCAGAGAATCCTTTTATTATTATCCTGGAAGCGGTGGAGAAGCCGGGCAATCTGGGTGCTGTCCTGCGTACGGCCGATGCTGCGGCAGCGGATGCCGTGATCATCTGCGATCCGCAGACCGACCTCTACAATCCCAACGTGATCCGCTCCGGTGTGGGCGGGCTATTCACCGTGCAGACAGCTGTCTGCTCATCGGAGGAGGCGCTTGCATGGCTCAGGGCCAATGGTATCAGCTCCTACGCGGCAGAGCTGCAGGCAGCTGATTTTTATCAGCAGATCGATTTCATACATCCCTCCGCCATCGTGATGGGCACGGAAGCTGATGGCCTGACCGGTATCTGGCTCGATAACGCCACACAGCGAATCAAGATCCCGATGAGGGGAAAGATTGATTCACTCAATGTATCTGTCTCCACCGCCGTCATCACCTTCGAAGCGATGCGGCAGAGAGGATTCTGATTCCCTGCCGGCTCAATCAGCCAATCCTCAGATCCTCACTTCTCCGAATCAGCTCATCCTCACATCAGCTCATCCTCTCATCCTCTCATCCTCACATCAGCAAATCATCACATCTTCACATCGTCACATCAATCTCATATCCCCAACTCCTGCCCTTTTCTGTGGCCGGTACACCTTTGGTCATCCATACCGGAGCGGGATCACCTTTGAGGTAATGGTCGAAAAACTGTTGTAGCCGTATGGAGAGGTCTTTGCTGTTGCGTCGCTGTACGAGATTGTGATCCTCACCATTGTACTGGAGCATCCATACCGGTTTTTCCAGACGGCGCAGCATCATGAAGTATTCTATTCCCTGGTACCAGGGAACAGCACCATCCTTGTCGTTGTGCATCATCAGCAGAGGGGTCTCCACTTTGTCGGCAAAGAAGAGGGGGGAGTTGTCGATGTAGGGCTGCAGTGAATCACTCATCGCTACACCGATACGCGACTGTGTCTGCTCATACTGGAACTGGCGGCTGCGCCCGGACCCCCAGCGTATACCGCCGTAGGCACTGGTCATGTTCGACACCGGCGCACCCGCTCCGGCCGCTTTGAACATGTTGGTCTTCGTCACCAGGTAAGCCACCTGGTAGCCACCCCAGCTCTGTCCCTGAATCGCCATATTCTCCGCATCCACCCATTTGTTTTTTGCAAGGGCTTCGGCACCTGCTACCACGGCGTTGTAGGCATCCATGCCCGGGTTACCCACGGTATAATGGATGTCGGGTGTGAAGACAATATAACCACGGCTCACGAAGAAGGGTATATTGATCACCGAACGGCTGGGTGCAGGTGTGAACCAGCGGTAGAGCTCATCGGAATGCTGCTCGTAGAAATAGATCATCACTGGATATGTTTTCTCCGGATCAAAACCCTCCGGCTTGTAGACAATCCCCTGCAGGGGTATTCCGGAAAAGGAGGTCCAGGAGAAGAGTTCTGCCCTGCCCCAGTTGTAGTCACCCATCTGCAGATTTATACCGGTCAGCTTCTCCGATGATTCCCAGAAATCTGAGGTCACATAGAGATCGGGTGACGTGTGGAAGTTACTTTTCTGGAAAACGAAGAGATCATTCTCTTTCGCCTTCGACACCGAAGAGAAAGTGTATCCCTCCAGCACTCTTCTCTTCAGTGGCTGACGCCCACTCTGTGCCAGCGTGTAGAACCCTCTCTCCTTATTCCGTTTGTCGAAGGCGGAGAGCGGCAACAGATCGTCCGGTTCAATAAACCGTTTCTCAGGATCAGTGTTCAGATACCTGAAGGTGATGGAGTCGCTGCGTCCCGTATGACGGGTGATATTTTCTGCTTTTCTCTCTCCTTTGGGATCTATTTTCCATATATCGAACGCATCGTTCAGAAGAAGATAGCCGTCGTTCTCTCCCCAGGCAGCAATGCCGTACGATCCCGGATTGGCGGGCACATCGTTCTTTTCGTTCCAGAAATCCACCGGAATATTTTCGGTGAGGTTACTGATCTTTTTTTTACGGTTATCATAAGCGAACCAGTCCCGCTGAGCAGCATCCCACCAAATGGTGAAATTGCCCATCGGTGAGAGCAGCGGTCTGCCCGGCAATGGTTGAGCAATGCTCTGCAGGCTGTTCTCCTCCAGATCTTTTACCCATACATCATACTTTGCTGTGATATCCCATTGGCTCTCTATCTGATAGGGCCGGTCGGACCAGAGCAGGGCATAGCGGCCGTTTCCTTCGTCAGACACAGTGGCGACAGGCATCTCCTCACCGGCGACCGGAATAAACTGATTGTTGCTGTTGGGATAGATGATACCAGTGTAGGTACGGCGACTTTCACGTTTCAGCTCCACCAGCTGTTGCGGCGGTATAAGTGGGTCCTGCCAGTTCCATACATCGAGCGTAGCCATCTCAAAATCGACCAGGGTGGTGTCTTTGGGCTCCTGCCTCGGGGCAGCACCTGTGAGAATCCGTTTACCGTCTTTGCTGAAAGAGGGAGATGCAAACTCATTAAAGATCCACCCTTCGGGCAGTCCGGTTGCGTTTCTATCGGCAATGATACGGGCGGAATCAGCCCCGTTTTCGAAATAGCGCAGATCGAACACTTTCTGCATCACTTTCGAAGTGTCGCCGGTGGAGAGATAAACCAGTTGGGACCCCGGCTCATCGAACGAGAGCGACTTGTATTCTCTCTTTTCTCTGGAGATCCTTTTGAACTCCGGTTTGATAAGATCGAAAAAGAGCACTCCCGGAACATCGGTACTATCCTTCTTCTCCGGTTCAATCACAACGGCAAACGCATTCCCGAATTTATTGAAGAGATGCTCTTTTGCATTGCGGATGGTATCTTCTCCCTGTGACAAAAGATCCCGCAATATCAGCAACTCTTTGGGCTTCTCCTTTTTCTCCTCTTTTTTCGTAGTGTCTTTCGGCAGGGTGGTGGTGTATGCTACATGTGTCACCGATTCCTGCGCTGTTTTGAATGATTTCACATTGGCGATTTTTTGCACCTCGAAAGTTCGGTTGTTGATAATCAACAGTGAATCTTTAGGCATCTCGTCCGCTTTCTTCTTGTCGATGCGCGCCTGCCGTCTTTCGGCAAACGGGGCCTTGAGTAGTCCCACGGTCCACTTCCCGTCATGAGACAGTTTGTAACGGCTCACTCTCTCAACCGTGAGCGAGCGGTTTCCTGAGAGGTCGCGGATATAGAGGGTGGTATCCCCTTCCTGTGGGCTGATAAGCGCTGCAACAATGCTCCCGTCGTTGCTGACTGTTGTACCCGTGAGACTCTTCCAGCTATCATAAACAGAGTGGTCGAGCGGTTTTTTCTGCGAATAGAGAATCGTTGTCAATAAAAGAAAACAGAGTGTGATCTGAATGGATTTATACATAACGGTTTAATTTTTCAGTGATTGGTGCTGACCCTTCGAATGTTGCTAATCATTCATTAACAAAAATACAACATTTTTGGATTATATAAGGATGATCATGCCTTAATGAACTTCGTTGACGCTGAATTGTTTCATAATTATATGAAACGAGCATGAGAATCATTCTCACACAAGAACATGATTAAAGCGAGTTCCATACACCATAAAGAGAAAAATAATATAATCGTATGAAAGAAGAGAACATTTACAATATACAACTCACGCGTGAAACAGCGTTGCCGGAATCCACTCTTCAGCAAATCAGTGGGGTGGTCTCAGTACAGCCGGGAAAAAATCAGAATAGTGTCACGCTTACGATAGAAGAGAAGCGGCAGGATGATGCTGCTGAGATCCTGCAAGAGGTAGTAACCGCTATTCGGGAATCGGGTGGGGAGGTGAAAACGGAAAAGATCACTCAGCCGGTACTCAACATGACCTGCGCGGCGTGCGCATCGAGCACTCAGAACATTCTTTCATTTGTACCCGGTGTAATGGCCGCCTCTGTAAACTACGGCAACGGAAAGGGAAATATTGAATACCTGTCCGGTATCACAACACCTGAGGAGATGAAAAAGGCCTTGCAGGAGATCGGCTACGACCTTCTTATTGAGGAGGAAGAGGCCTCTTTCGGGAACCTGGAACAGATTCAGGAGGAGAATTATAAAAAACTGCGCCGTCATACTCTCTGGGCGGTGGTACTCTCCGTTCCGCTGGTTATCATCGGGATGTTCTTTATGCATGCTCCCTTTGCCAACATCACCATGTGGGCACTGGCAACACCGATCCTTTTTATCTTCGGACGACGCTTCTTCGTGGGTGCCTGGAGACAGGCAAAACACCGCTCCGCCAATATGGATACGCTGGTGGCATTGAGTACCGGAATAGCCTATCTCTTCAGTCTTTTCAATATGATCTGGCCACGATTCTGGGAGAGCCGTGGGCTGGAAGCGCATGTCTATTTCGAGGCGGCAGGTGTGATCATCGCTTTTATCCTGCTGGGGAAGATGCTCGAAGCAAAGGCTAAAGGGAACACCTCAAGTGCGATAAGGAAGCTGATGGGATTGCAGCCCTCTTCAGTGGTAGCTTTCAGGGACGGTAAGCCGGAGGAGATCCCCATCTCTGATCTTCTGATAGGTGATATAGTGCTGGTGAAACCGGGAGAGAAGATTGCCGTGGACGGTGAAGTGACTGAAGGAAGCTCTTTCGTAGACGAAAGCATGATCTCCGGCGAGCCTATCCCCGTGGAAAAGAGCCCCGGTGATAAGGTATTCGCCGGCACCATCAACCAGAAAGGGAGCTTCCGCTTTAAGGCACAAAAGGTGGGGAAAGAGACACTCCTCGCACAGATCATCCGTACGGTCGATGAGGCCCAGGGAAGCAAAGCACCCGTACAGGGGCTGGTGGATAAAATAGCCGGTATCTTCGTGCCGGTGGTGATTGGTATTGCCCTGCTTAGTTTTATCCTTTGGCTTATTTTCGGGGGTGACAACGGGTTCGTGTACGGATTGCTGGCGATGGTGACCGTGCTGGTCATCGCCTG
>JAENWZ010000090.1 GCA_016649795.1 Proteiniphilum sp.
CTTTTAGATTTGCTTACAAGATACATAAAACAATTGAAATTTACAAGTAAATACCAGATTATTAATCAACTAAATAATAAATCACTTTTCGGAGTGGATTCATCATTTAATTTTTCTTTTTCTCTTGTTACTTTTCCTCTGAATACCAATACCGAATCTTCATTGGGCATGGCACCATGCATCTTCAGTACCCGACGAGAGTCCTTATTGAGCCCCTCTACCCAATTAGTGGTGTAGATCTTTGACTGGATATTGTGATTATATTGTAAATAAGTGAAGAATTGAATTTTAGCAGTCAAATCGGGATACGAAGCAGTTGCCATTTTTAAAGTGTAAATATGCTTCAAACAATGATTGGCTAAATTTGAAAAATAATAACAATTCGTTTTCAAAAAAAGGACTATCTTTGTTTCAATCAATTTCTCAGGACTTTTTCAACAATGCGCAGTAAAACTTTTATTTTTATACTGTTTATCTCTTTTTTTCTCTGCAATTCGTGCAGTGACAAGGATAATGAGTCTGAGAAAGAACGATTGTTACAGTGGGACAATATGCTTGACAATGACCCACAGCTAGTTTCAGACAGTCTGGAGACGATGGTGAGGGAGAATCTCTCCCGGTCTAATAAAGCTTATTACGACCTGCTAAAGGTAATATCCGACGATAAGACATATGTAAATTTCAACAGCGATTCACTGATCAATGCTGTTAGTGACTATTACCGTTCACATGACCCGAAAGACAGAAATTACATTCGTTCACTGGCCTATCAGGGGATTGTACGCACCAGGATGGGAGTGAAAGACAGTACGGTGTATGAACCGCTGAGGGAAGCGGATAAACTTTTCCACTCCAATCCAACTCCCGATCCCTCACTTGGATACCTGATCAACTACTTTTTAGGGAACATTCATTACAACAACAGAAATTACATTTCGGCAGATGATTATTTTAACCGTACGCTCAGTTATGCCCGTGAGGAGAATGATTCAATACATATTTTTGATTCTTTCCTGGCACTGTACTGGAATGAGATGCAGCAGAGAAACCTTAATAATGGAAAATCATATCTGGATTCCATCTCTTTTTTTTACGACAGATTACCCGTTAAGAAATACTTTATCCTGAATGCTCAGTCCATTTACTACGATATTATTGGTGAACCGGAAAAAGCGTTACAAAGGGAAAAAGCCAAGTTGTTTTTATATAAAAATCAGGAAGAAAATATAGAACTATCTAGGGTCTATTTTAATATATCAGATCGGTATGTAGGACTTGAACAGCTGGATAGTGCAATGTTGTATGCTCAGATGTCGATAGAAATGATAGAAGATTCATTATACAGACAGAATTATCTTTACTATCAGAATGTAGCCAATATTGCTGAGAAGCAAAATAATTACACACTATCTAATAAGTTTCTTAAAAAAGCATTTGAGTTACACAACCGATCGATAAGAGAACGGCTGGATACGCAAATTGCTGAGTTGGAAAAAAAATATGATCTGACGGAGGCAGAGAATGAGGCACTTAGAGCACGTGAACAGAATTCGAGGCTTGTTATAAGTGCCTTGTCATTGGTTATTATTTTGATTATTATTCTAATGTCGGCTCTTAGAGTGAGAAGAAAAGCACAGTTGGAATTGCTTCAGGCTGAACATAAAATGGAGCAGCAGGAGCTGCAGGCCAATATTATGAATGATGAGGCAGGCAAACGCAAATGGTTGTTGCAGCTCTATAGTAATATCTCTGACAGGTTAACCTTTCTCCATAACGAATTTGAACTGCTCACGCAGCGATACATCACCACCCAGCCAAAGGTGTACAAAGAGATGCAGCATATTTTGAAAAATACTGATACCGATTTACGTGATCTGGCCAAGACCCTTGCGCCGGATAATGCCACTTTTTATGCCTACACCCGTCTGAAAGATGATGCCGATATCTTAAACGCCAATGAAAAAATGCTATTGATGCTGTTGGCATGTAATGCCGACAACCGCCAGTTAGCCACATTTATGAACACTACCGTTGAGAGTATTCGCGTGAGAAAGTCGCAGTTGAAGAAAAAAATGACAGAAAAAAGACTTGATACCTCTCTTTTCTCGGATTAAATGCCGTTAAAATGGGTAATACTAAGTTGCAGTAATTCAGGTAAATAGAGTTTGTTGTGCTGTTAAATAACATCAGAGGTATTGTTTTGAATGTCATTCTATTGCTATATTTGTGTCTGTAATTCATAATAAATAAGCATATGAAAAAAATAATGTTTGCGTTGTTCTTAATGATCACATGTAGTGCATTGCTATTTCAGGCTTCTGCGCAAGATCCCGTTGAGGATAAGATTGAATTAAGCAGAGAAGGTGGCACTACACGTATTACTGACATCAACAGTATGATGAGCATCAGCTCCATTGATCCTGTGATGGTTGAAGCTTTCAGATCCAGAAACGTTGTAACCATTTCGGTTGAGAATTACCGGGGTGGTGCATGGATTGAGATTACCGGCGAAGGAGGAGCAAGACACAGCTATTTCGAGGTTTACGATATGGGCTTTGAAGTGATTCATCTCTCAGGTTTACGTGCAGGCAAGTATAACATTCGTATTACACTTGATTCGGGAGTTTATTCAGGAACATTCAAAAAAGGAAAGTATGGCAACAGGTAAGAGAACAGAACAGCAGGATAACGTGCGTGAGTATATGCTTACTGATGTTGCTTCCTGCACATTCACCTTTACAGACGGATTGAAAAGCAGGGTTATTGCCTCGCCGGATAAGGAGATAGTGCTTGTGAAGCTGATTCCGCGCTCCTCAAAATCAAAAACATTTGAAGATAGTGTACTGATGCATTATTCGTCGGCCAGAACAATAAATGACCTGGCGAATCTGTGTCATTACGACTGCCTGAGGACCTTCACACGCCATTTCAAGAAGTGTTTCAATCAGACTCCATATCAATGGCTACTTGATCGGAAAATGGAGGAGATTCATTCTCTGGTACTCAGTTCAGATATGAGCATCACTGATATTGCGAAAATGTATGAATTCAAAAGTGTATCGCATCTGGTGAATGCTTTTAGTAAAAGATTTGGAATTCCACCGCACAAGAGGAGATTGTCGAATGCTATCTGACGCTGCTTTTTTTACTATTGAATCGTAAACACAAGCTTTACTCAATATTACGATAATCATTTATTTGTGCCGGTGAACAGAAAAAGCGTCCCTGAAAAGGAGGCGCTTTTTTAGCAATTATCGTTTGGCTTATTAAATCCACTTCATATAAGCAAAATCCATTCTATGAGGCAGATCGGTATTTTTAGGATAAATGCGCAAACCGTACTGGTGCGTTCCGGGATCGTTCAGGGCTTTGCGTGTTTCAAAGTATTGCAGGGACCCTTCTGTTTTTATCAGATCGAATTCATACGATTCAATATACTGCGCTTCATTGTTCATTGTATCGTGGTCTACCACTACACATTCAACACCTAAATCACATTGCAAACCTTTCCTGTCGATCGCTACCCTTCCGTAAACCTCCTGGTTACTGTTGTTGAAATCCATCTTTTGGTTTGGATTGTACTCCAGTTTCACCACCTCCAGTGAATCCCATTTCGAAGCGGTATCCTCTTTCCATCTTGCAATCTCTTTCGCTTTCTCGTAGTTGTTACTGTTCAGAAGTTGTGATCGTTGCGCAAGCTTGCTGTAGAAACGTTCGTAATAATCGTCCATCATCCGTTTCGTGGTGTAGTGGGGTGCGATCTCAGCCATCGACTTCTTGATGTACTGTATCCACTCATGTGAATAGCCATTGCTGCTTTGTGCGTAATAAAGCGGGATCACCTCGTTCTCAAGCAAAGAATAGATATTGGATGCATCCAGCTCATCCTGGAATGACTGGTTGTCGTATGTCTTTTTATCCGTCAATGCCCAACCGGCACCCTCTTTGTACCCTTCATACCACCATCCGTCGAGGACAGAGAGGTTCAGTACGCCGTTCATTTCTGCTTTCTCACCCGAGGTGCCTGATGCCTCCTGCGCACGGGTAGGGGTGTTCAGCCAGATATCGACACCCGAAACCAGCCTCTTGGCCAAACGCATATCGTAATTCTCGAGGAAGATGATCTTGCCTAAGAACTCTGGACGGCGGGAAATTTCCACAATCTGTTTTATCAGTCCCTGTCCGCCTCCGTCGGCAGGATGCGCCTTCCCGGCGAAGATGAACTGAACGGGACGTTTTGGATTGTTCACGATCCTGGATAACCGGTCCAGATCGGCAAACAACAGATGTGCGCGCTTGTAGGTGGCAAATCTGCGTGAGAATCCAATCAGCAGTGCATTGGGGTTCACCTCTTCCAGCATGTTCATGATTCTCGACGGGTCTGCCTGGTTCTTCAGCCATCCCTCTTTGAACTCAACCTGGATATAATCAACCAGCTTTTTCTTCAGATTCATGCGAAGATCCCACAACTCATCGTCACTCACATTGTGAATGTTTTTCCAAATGTCGGGGTTTGACTGATCACCAAAGAATGAATCGCCGAAATGTTTCTCATAGAGTGCTTTTACCGATGATGTGGCCCAGCTGGGAAGGTGGACGCCGTTGGTCACATAACCTACATGTAGTTCCTCGGGAAAGAAGCCTTTCCATACAGGTTGGAACATCTTTTTAGATACCGTTCCGTGCAATTGACTCACACCATTTGTTTCCTGTGCCGTATTCAAGGCGAACACACTCATGGAGAACCGCTCACTCGTGCCGGGATTAGCACGCCCCATATCCATGAAATGCTGCCAGGAGATACCGGTCTTCTGAATGAGTGGCGCCATATATTTCCCCATCAGCGGCTCATCGAAATAATCGTGTCCTGCAGGTACGGGGGTGTGGACGGTGTAAAGTGATGATGCACGGACTACCTCCAGCGCTTCCTGAAAGGTAAGTTTCTCATCATGAATATAATCGTGTAAGCGCTGTATATTGATGAAGGCAGCATGTCCCTCGTTCATGTGATAGACATCTTTTTTGATGCCCAGCTTCTTGAGCAGCAATATACCGCCTATACCCAGCAGATACTCCTGCTTCATGCGGTTTTCCCAGTTACCTCCGTATAGCTGGTGTGTGATGGAGCGGTCAAACTCACTGTTCTCCTCCAGGTCGGTATCCATCAGATAGAGGTTGATACGCCCGACGGATACTTTCCAGATATTTGAATAGACGGTGCGGTCGTGAAAAGGTACTTCCAGAATCATGTGTGAACCGTCTTCATTCATTACCTGGGTTATGGGGAGGTTGCCGAAATTCTGTGCTTCGTAGCTGGCGATCTGCTGCCCCTCAATAGAAAGGGACTGGGTGAAGTACCCGTAACGATAGAGAAAACCGACGGCAGTCATGTCTACATTGCTGTCGCTCGCCTCTTTCAGATAGTCACCCGCCAGGATCCCAAGCCCGCCGGAGTAGATCTTAAGCACGTGCGATAACCCGTATTCCATACTGAAGTAGGCTACGCTGGGGCGCTCACTGTTGTGAGGCACGCTCATATATTTTTTGTATTTGTCGTAAACATGCTCGATGCGTTGCATCATTTCGGCATTCTTTACCACCTCTTCAGTAATATCAGATTGCAGGTTCTGCATCAGAATCACCGGGTTTTTCTCGCTTTTTTCCCACTCTTCCGGATCGAGCGTCTCGAAAATGGCTTTTGCCTCTTCATTCCATACCCACCACAGGTTATGGGTCATCTCTTCCAGTGGTCGTAATTGTGCAGGCAATTCTGCATGAACATGAATATCTTTCCATACCGGAGTATTGGAATAACTCGATTTAATGATCATAGTTGTTCTTTCTATTTTTTTTTTATTTCCATATTGATTTTGATAACGCTGTCAACAATAAACTGTTGTACTAACTCTCCGTGTCGCGAAACTATATTTACACAACAAATATAACGCTTTCAGTCTGTTTTAAGTTTAGCAGGCTTCGATAATCTGATAAATGAGTTATGCAATGCTTTGCTATAAGCTTCCTGGTAATATTTCACAAAATGTGCCCAGTCGGCCTGATCGGATAGTTTCGCCGCACTCTTTTTCAATATCATTATCTGTTCGATACTTTTTATCGAGAAGTCATAGATGAGGGAGGCAATCTCTTCTGCCACTTCGGAATGATTTTCATCATCACGATGAATCATTTCGATACCATCATCCAATCCTTTTTTGTCGCCAATTTTTTTTGCCCAGACGCCGAAACCGGCCAGTGAGGTGGTGATTGTAGGGATGGAGAAAGCGATGCTCTCGTGAGGTGTATAGCCCCACGGTTCGTAGTAGGAGGGGAAGACGGAGACATCGAGCCCTATCAGCAGATCGTAGTAGGGGAGGTTGAAGATGCCGTCATTACCGTTCAGATAGGAGGGGATAAAAATAATCTTGACCCTGTCGTCCTCCGAATTGCAGAAACCCAAATGCTGAACCTGGTTCATCACCCTGTCGTTCTCCGGTTCAACGAGGTCGTGTGTGGCAAAGGGACAACTCCCTGAAGTTATTTTCTTTTTCGGTACATCTTCCTCTGCAAGAAGTGCCTGAAGATCTTTCCTTGGCCCTTTGATCCACCCCGGAACCATGATGAACGCAATCACATCTTTCGTCAGTTCAGCCATATTTCTCAGCTGGTCCAGCGCTTCAATGAAAACATCTATTCCTTTGTTCTTATACTCGTATCGTCCGCTGGTGCCTATCAATAGTGCATCGCGGTCTACTGCATGCCCCAGTGTTTTTTCCGCGACATGCAGCAAGGCCTTCCTCGCTTTCTTGTGAGCCTGAATATATGCGTCTCCTTTAGGAATAAAATCTTTCTCGAAACCGTTGGGGGTGACCACATCGGGCCGGCGCTGCAGAAACTGAGCACACTCGCTGGCTGTGATATCGCTCACGGTAGTGAAGCAGTCGACGTTCTGTGCTGCTTTCTTCTCTATCGAGTGCTTGGCTGTCATGTTCAGCTGACGTGCCATCTGGTCCCCATTGTACTCACTCAGATGGTTATACAAAGGGAGGTTATTGCCCGCGATAGAGCGACCGATAGATGTGGCATGCGTGGTGAAGATGGTGGCGATCTTGGGTACCTGCTTATTGATATATAGCGCACCGGCACCGAGCATCCATTCGTTGAAATGGGCAATCACATTGTCTGCTTCCAGCTGGTGGAAGCGATAAAAGCTCTCGATCACCTGACCGGTAGCATATGCAAACATGGTCGATTCGTGGTAATCACCATAGGCGTTGATGGAGTCCACGCCGTAATCCCTCCACATGGAACCATAGATGTCGTTCTGTTTCTCAAAGAATGTTTTGAACTTCACCAGGAAGACAATAGGCTCCCCCGGCACATTCCAGCGACCGGCACGGATCTCCAGATGTTGATTATTCAATGCGAAGTCACACCATTCAGGGTAGAGGCTCCGGTCTTCCCGGAACCAGGGACTTTTATGCTCTTCCCACAGATCGGGGCCGATGAAGAATATACGGTCTTTGTATAATTTCTGAAGTGAGTTGGCTCTGGTAGATAAAACGGTATAAATACCACCTACCATATTGCACACTTCCCAACTGGTTTCGAAGATGTAGTCGGGTCTGTGCCGGGCATCTATATGCATAAAAAATTATTTACTTGTCTCTAACAGGGTCAAAGGTAATAAAAAAATGATTATCGGGATGTTATCTAATGTGAATGTTTTATATTTGCAGGTCGCTCAACGCCTCTGTGACCATTCATAGAGGATTATTTTGTATCTTTGTCTTTTCGTATGAATGGTTGAAAAAATAGACATTACTCAACTACAACAGCGGGTTGAGAAACACCCCAATATGGCAGCAGCAGGCTCCCTGTTGAGAGATGTGCAGATCTTATCAGTAACCGGTTTGCATGGTTCTTCACGTGCCTTTTTCTCAGTGGGCTTATTGCATAAGCTGCCCACCACATACCTCTATATTCTCAATGATGCGGAGACTGCCGGCTATTTTTACCACGATGTGACGCAGATCATCGGGTTGAAGGAGGTACACTTCTTCCCCTCTGCCTATAAGCGTGCGGCAAAATACGGGCAACCGGATCTCGCCAACGAGGTACTCCGTACGGAAATACTGA
>JAENWZ010000241.1 GCA_016649795.1 Proteiniphilum sp.
CCATAGCCAATAAAATTCTGGAGCTCTCTTCTGGGGATATTGAATCATTGAAACCTAAACTGAGGGAGTTTCTTTAATCATCTGGAAAATATACCTGTGGCGCAAATCAAAAAAGAATAATTAATTTATTTTGAACAACAGATTAAAAATAAGCATTTCTACCCTTTTTTTCTTTTTCACAACTGTTATCCTGACTGTCATGCTCTTTGTAAATAACAGCAGGAATGAAAAAGAGAGAGGATATGACAGTTCGTCAGTGATGAACCGTATAACCTATATGCAGGAGCTGGCACTGGTGAAACACAATTATACCGGCGTAATCAGTTACAAGGATTACATGAAGTTCCTGAACATTAACGTGCCATTGACCAATAAATATTTCCTTCTGAAATACAATGGATATATTAAGGCGGGAGTCGATTTCAACAGGATAATAGTGGATGTAAAAAATGATTCCACCGTACATGTCTCCATCCCCAGGCCCAAGATCATGGATACCGTGATTGATGAAAAATCGGTAGAGGTGTTTAACGAAAGTGAGAATGCATTCAATCCCATTAAAATATCAGATTACAACGATGCACTGTCACGAGAGAAAAACGTTATGATCCGTGATGCCATGAAGCAGGGGATATATACAGAGGCAACCAATCAGGCTAAAATGGCTATCACCTCTTTGTTAAGAGAGATGGGATTCAAGCAGATCAACATCACCGAAGAATTAAACATTCCGCAAGTGCAATAACTTTATAATATGAGATTTACAACACGATTATTCCTTTATTGGGTATCTGTTTTTCTGGTTTTTTCCATCGGAGTAATTGCTGTGGTATACTTTCTGTGGGGATTTCGTGTGAATCTCTTACAAGCGGCGATGGTCTTTTTAATCGTCGGCGTGATTCCTCCCGGATTAATCACCGCATGGTTCTCCGGACGATTGAATTATATGGAATCAGAAAATCTGGATCCTCCGGAATTCTCCGGACAAAAGAGGGCCACTTTTCAATTTAAAGGTCATACCAAACACCCTTTCGATGAGGTGCTTCAGCGTGTGGACCGCCAATGGATCATCTCTTTCTCCGACAGGAAAAACCGTGTGCTGAAATTCAGGACCGACGCCCGAATGTTCTCATGGGGTTTGGGAGGCTATCTGAAAATGGAGGATGACGAAAAGATTACAGTAATTGTCTATCCCATTAATCCCAAATCAGAAAGAGAAGAGCACTTTCTGAATCAGTTGCTTCGCGTGATGGGTACCATCCTTCATAACTGACAGCGGGTTTTTATTCATTCAATTTGTCATTCACAATAACGGATCACCTCTTCATTCACAAACCGGAGGAAATCATTATGCTGCTCTTTCGTTATCATGCTGGGATAACTTAAAATCAACAGTTCCTGCGGATGTGCTTCGAGGCGGTAGGGAAGGTGCATAAACCGATATGGCGTGAGCGTGTAGCCGGCACGTTCGTAAAACTGCAGCCGGCGTACCGACAGTTCATTGATAAGCGGATCAATTTCAAGGATGATAGTGTGCTCTGAATCACGCAGATAGCGAAGCATCTGCGATCCGTAACCATGACCTCGGAGATCAGGATCTACTGCCAGATGCTCCAGATAACGGTATGAGTCCCATTCCCAGAAGAACATCAGACCCACCAGTTCCCCTCCATCCCATACCGATAACGGAAAGAAACGGTCATCGGCAGTTGCGAGTAGATGATCCTCTATTTTTCTCCGTTCTGCTACCGGGAAACTATCTTCATACAATTTCCAGACACTGTTCCACCGTTCACTCTCGTCAGAACCGATCAGTAAAAATTCCATCTCTTAAAGATTTATATCTCACAAACACCATCAGCGGAACAGGATTTACCTTTCGTAACCACCAGTTCACCCTCTTCCTCCCTGCGGTTTTTCCAGTCAGCATGGGCTTTCTTCAATACCTTCAGAAAGAGATCAACCGGCTCTGAACCTATGATAGCCTGCCTTCTGTCCATCAGGAATGTGGGTACGGTATCGAACCCCAGATTGGCCATCTCCTGTATATCCTGTTTGATTTCATAAAGATAATCATCACTGTTCAGCATCGCGAGAATCTCGCTCTCCTCCAATCCGGCATCGGTACCGATGGTGAGAAGCAGCCCCCAGTCGCTGTAATCTCTGGCCTCCTCGAAATAGGCTTTCGAGATTCTCTGCAGCACAGCAGAATCCAATCCTTTTGTAGCAGCCAGTTTAATCAACCGGTGTGCATCACGCGTGTTGGCTGCTATCGCGTTGGGCAAATTGAACGGTACATCTATATTGTCCGCAAGCAATTTAATTGCTTCATGCATGTTTTTCACTTTCTCCTCAGAAAGCCCGGCTGTCCGGGTTAAATATTCATTTACGGGGTATCCGTTTCCCTTATCCGGCAGATCGGGGTTTAGTTGAAAAGCTTTCCATTCCAGCTCCACTTCATCTGCATGCTCGAACTGTTTTAATGCCTTCTCGTAATGTATTTTGCCTATATAGCAGTATGGACACATAATGTCTGTCCATACCTCAACCTTCATTTTTCCTGTTTCCATTATTTATCTGTTTGCAATTTATTTAAACAAGTTTCTCCTTCTTTTGTTTATTACACCTACTATCTCTCCGCTTTGGTGGAGCTGTTTTTTTCTTCACCGTAGTATTGTCGAATCATAATAAAGTGTAACTTTGCTTTAGAATCAATCATCTCTGCTTTTTCACGGGAAGATTGGAACTGAAAAACAGGCAGTAAAAAATGGCAATCAGCGTCATGCAAATTGCCGAAACAGACAATGCTACGTAATCCTCTTTACATATGAACAGATCACCTTTATTGCTCATTCTATTTTTCATTTTCAGCCAGACTGTTTCCCATGCACAGTCAGTCAGTAAACCTTTCAATCTTAGAACCGATCATCTGGAAAATCCAACAGGGATAGATAACCCTAACCCCAGACTCATGTGGATGATGGATGATCACAGACCGGGAGCCGGTCAGGCAGCTTTCAAGGTAATAGTGGGCTCCGACTCCCTGCAAGTACTCAACGGAGAAGGAGATATATGGAATACTGGCAAAACCGATGCAGAAACCCGTTTGATTACCTACAAAGGAAAAAAGCTTGGGCCATTTACGAAATATTACTGGAAAGTAATCCTGTGGGATAAGGAGAAGAGAGAAAGTGCTTCTTCTGTCAACACTTTTGAAACCGGTATGATGGGAATCAACAACTGGCAGGGATCCTGGATCGGCGATGGCAGAGACATCCATTTTAAGCCGGCTTCCTATTTCCGTAAGGAGTTCCCGGCAAAAAAAGAAATTCAATCAGCCCGTGCATATATTGCAGTGGCAGGATTGTACGAGCTATACATCAATGGCGAAAAAATTGGTAATCACCGGCTTGATCCCATGTACACCCGCTTCGACAGGAGAAACCTCTATGTGACCCACGATGTAACGTCACAGCTCCAAAACGGGGCTAATGCTA
>JAENWZ010000296.1 GCA_016649795.1 Proteiniphilum sp.
CCCGGATCATCAGCACGGCCATAAACCCGAAAATGCTTTGGGGCCCCATGCTGAAAGAGCACGTCAGAGCCGGGGCGTTGCCAAAGTAAGAAACGACTTAATTTCACCTCAACACCCAGATCAAGCGTATATCGATGGGGAAACTCGATGGGGAAATAAGTATGAATATAATTCACATTCCCTACCACATCATCGTATGCACGGTTATTCGCTCCTCCATGATGATTCCATGTTACATCACCGGCAACGTCAATAGCGTTCATCAGCTCCTTGTCAAGGTAATCCTCACGCCATGGTGTAAGGTTGAAGAAAAGTGTATCAGAGACGTTATCCCACCTGTCGCGTACATACACACCAAACATGTTTTCCTCTGCAGGGAGTCCTCTCACAGCCAGTGTATCACTACGCTGAGCGGTATAGAGTATCTGGTGTTCAATCAGTTCATCCGCTTCTTCGGTTTGTTTCAGCACATAGATACTCACCTCTTCTTTCACATCATTGTCTTTATATTGAAGAAGAAAGCCTCCAAAATCCACTGAAAATTCCATTGAATTCCTGATACTCTCTATGGGAGGGGTAAGCGGGTTGATAGTCACCTCCACCGGTTGAGACACATTTTCTTTACGATTCACAGTATATAACTTGACCGATCGTGGTGATGTGTCACCCAATCCGCTGATAACCAACGTATCAAGGTAGGCCGATGTTTTCACATCTCTCATGATGCCGGCGGAGTTGGTAAACTCAGCCTGGATATACTGTATATCAACATTCTCTGGCAGATCGTAAGCGATCACTGCTCCTCCCGGGGTGTTATACAATACGCGTGCATTCTTCACCGGATCGGGCGTCGTACCGCTTCCCCCACCAATAGGCTTATGTGCAAAATCATCGTTACAAGAAAACAGAATGATCAGGCAAAATAGTATATATATATTTTTCATCGTTTTGAATATTTTAATAATTAATCCCATTGAGGGCTCTGCACTAACTTGTCATTCCTGTACAGATCGTCTGTTCTAATAGGCCAGAAATAATCTCTGAGCATAAACTTTCTTGTGGCAATATAAGTCACCTGATAGTACCCCAGCTCTTCCTTCTCACTCACATTCCACCCCCGAATAGGTTTATTCAGGTATTCCATCGCCAGGCGCCATCGTCTCAAGTCATAGAAACGCTGTCCTTCAAAAGCTAACTCTATCAGTCTTTCACGCCTGATAATATCGCGCATACCTACTTTCGTAGTGGGCTTGGAAGGATTATTGGAATAGGTCAACCATGTCTCAGTCAACCCTCCGGTCTCTCTGTCAAGGCCTGCCTTATCGCGTACCAACTGGACATATTCGTATACCTCATCGTCGGGCAGATCTTTGCATTCATTCAATGCTTCCGCATAGAGCAGATAGAGGTCCGCCAGTCGGATAATGGGGAAAGCGTAACTGATGGTACCTCCGTTATCCTGTCCCTCCCTCATTATCAGCTTATAGTTGACCAGTTTCTTGGCGAAGTATCCGGTGATATTGTAGTTATCGAGTGCCCTGCCGGCAATCTGGCCAGCTTTATTATGCACCTCAAAGGCATTTTTATCACTCTCCACCTCCATATTGAACCATTTGCCACCATCGAAACCCAGGTAGGCATAATAACGCGGTTCTCTGTAGAAGTTAAGATAAGCGGTTCTGAAATCCTTGATCAAATAATAATCGTGGTTCTCCGGTACTTCCATGACCTTATAACGATCTTCAAAATCGTAGGTTATGTCTTCGTTAATAGGAACACCGTTTTGGGTATAGAACTGCTCCACCACATTCAGTGTGGGGTTGTGCATGGATCGCACCCATGAGATACGCTGGCCCTGATGAAAAGCTGTTAACGGAGCATTTACGATGCCCTGCAGGGTTGTTACATCATTATTCCCAAGGCCCCATATCAACTCCTTTGAGAAACGGGATGTGATGGTATTGCGAAGGGTCAGTTCCAGCATGGTGGTATCCGACACAGGCTCTTTAAGGCCTGTAAGTCTGTCATCAAACTCATACAGTCCGTGGCCGGCTGTATGTGCCACATCAATCGCCTCTTTCAGTGCATCGCGAGCAGCCACCCACTTGGCAGGATTAAACTCCGGGTTGATATAGTTGACACCTTCTTCGTTCAGATAATCCTTAAAATCGGGATTACCGTTAAACAGCGGACTGGCTGCCAAAGTAAGCACCTTTGCTTTAATTGCCAGTGCGGCGGGCATCGTAAGGCGCCCCAGTTCTGTGGCAAAAGCCCTGATAGCGAGGGGAAGTGCCGGATCGGGCTGCTCTTTGTCTGCAATGGCTTCATCAATCAGTTCTACGATATATGCTACTACATCATCCACCGGTTCGCGGACCACCTTCACCTCTTCGATTGATGCCGAAACAGGGATGTTTTCCCGAATAATCGGAACAGGCCCGTAAAGTTGCATCAGGAAATAATGATAGAATGCTTTCAGCACTTTCACCTCCGCGATCCATCTGTCCCTGTCAGAGGATAACAGGTCGGGGACATTATCCACATTTTCAAGGAAGATGTTGCAGTCACGAATAGCCACAAACAGGTTGGTTCCGTCATTCCCTCCGCTCCAGTAGTTC
>JAENWZ010000352.1 GCA_016649795.1 Proteiniphilum sp.
AGCGAACAGGAAGCGGCAAGCCTGAGGAGAGAGATGGCCGATATAGATATGCGCATCATGTCCATGCAGTCCACCATGCAAAGTGAAGAAGATGCCGTCACCACACTTCAGACGGGTGAGCTCGTCTATACGCGTACCGTTTTCGATGACTATGCCCGCAACAAAATGATTCATGAGATGCGTATCGATGCTGCCCGTCGTGATGCCACCAGAAGAGCAGCTTACATCGTCGACCATCAGATCAGGCGTCTACCCATTGAGCAGCGGGAGACCGCCCGTAAGTTGGCAGAGAGGGTAGTCGACGGAGATGCACTGATATCGGGTGAAGTGGAAAAGGTGCAATCGTTGGCGCTGGCTTTGAACAAGCAGTTGCAGGGTTATGCTGAGTATGATCATGCGGTAGCGACAGAAGCCATCGTCAATTCGGAAGAGAACGAGTTCTGGGCACAGTCGACGATTGTTGCAGCGGGCGCCATTTCTGTCGGGTTGGGCTCAAGTGCCCTGGCCGGAGCCTATGGTGCTGAAGCAGCGGCAACTATTTATGGCACAAAAGCATTGGGTGCTATTTATGGAGGAGTAACGGGCTATATTTCGGGAGGGCCCAAAGCAGGAGTCATGCAAGCGGCCAGTTTCTGGTCGCCCGTAACCGGCAGCGTTGCCTCTTTTGTGAATGGTTACTACGAGGCTGGACAGCAGAAAGGAGCCACCACATCTTCTCAAATATGGGAAGGGGCGAAAAGTGCCGGTACCGATTATATTGTCGGGAAAGTGTTTGAAACGGGTGTCTCCGTTGTATCCAAGGGAGCTTCCGCTGTCTTCGGCAGTGAAAGCCGCCTTTTCAGACCGCTGGTCAAAACCCCTGCACAACGGTCCCGGGAGTTGCTGGACCAGATGCGGACCACACGTAGCCGGCTGGAAGCAGAGGATGCCGTTAAATCGTTCAATAAGCTGAACGATGAGCTGATTGTCCTGCAGACGAATGAGGTGGCAAACGGTGTTCAGATCCAGTCAAAGAAAAATGAGCTGAACCAGGTGGCTGCCGCCATGAATGCTGATTTTCACGCCAAGTGGTTTTTCAAATACAAGGCCGATCCCAAACTAAGGAACAGTTTCGACCGTTTGGTACAGGAGAATTATGGTGAGATGATACCAAAAATGTCGGAATCATTGAAAAGCAGCGGTTACGATATGTCGGATATCACGTTCAGGCAGTTCAGGAATGCTTCCAGCGGCGGGTCCTCGAGCATGGACCTGGACCTGGCACCTGTTTCGGGCAGAACAGGGAAAGAACCATCCTACTTCATCAAAAACGGGAAGAGGGTGGACGCCAGAGAGTTCATGGAGGATGCGCAGCAAGCCATGAATCAGAATTATTATGAAATGTTTCATATCAATGCCAAACAATCGGATTTGAACCTGACCACATCGATGCACCCCGAAGCATTCTCCACACCGGACTTGCTGAACAAAGATGTTGACTTCTCGCAATTGGCACCCGAGGATGTTGCGAGCATCGGCAAAGTGCTGGATGTAAAAGTGACATCAATCGAAAAGAATCCATTATTGTCCAATACGTCCAAGATGCAGGCAAAATGCCGGGAAGCGAGCAAAGAGATTGAGAACATGCTGTTGAAAAAACCGAATCAGGATTTAGCAAAAGCGAAACCGGGCAGCAGGGAATACCTGCAGACACAAGCCGATATCAGCTATTGGGAAGACTTAGGAGGAAAACTGAAAAATATAGGTGCGCAAACAAATGATCCCATGGAGATTGTCAAACTTAACCGTGAAATATCTCATGCTACCGGTGGCAGAGATGCGATACAAGTGGTAAACGATTTGACACGTGAGTTCGGGTTCAACAAATGAATCCACTTCCAGA
>JAENWZ010000113.1 GCA_016649795.1 Proteiniphilum sp.
GAAAAGGGACTGACCCTCCAGTGTATCTGTCGAAACAGCCTAGTATTTAATTGCCGTACCTATCACCATCACAGCAGCGGCTCCCATACCTGTCATGCGTACACCCAGCTTGTCGAGGATGATACCGCCGAAGATTAGCATCAGCAGGAAGACGTTAAACCAACCGTATGAACTTGTAAATGTTCCATAATCTGCACGCGACCACCCTAGTTGTCCCTCCAGCAAGCCGGCCAGCGGGGCCATGATATCCGTTAAAAAATATCCGCACAACATCGTGAAAGAGACAATGAAAAGTGCGGACCATCGTGCCGCTGCAGAGTCTCTGAGCGATTTCCTGATTTTTTCTACCATTTCAAATTTAATTTAAACTGTAATTGACTTATTGAAGGAGCAAAGATAAACAAATTGAACAATTTATTGGGAAATAGTAACATTTATTCTGACTTCAGAGTGCTTCTGTTTCTAATCTGTTCAGGAATGTCACCGTTTTACGGATCTCTTTGTACATCACAATATCTTCGTCGATAAAGGGGACCTCTTTGCGATAAACCTTCACAACCTTCTCTATCAGCGGTGATGATTTGAGAGGACGACGGAACTCAAGCGCCTGCACACCGTTCATCAGCTCAATGGAGAGGATAATGTCAAGGTTGTCCATCACCTTTAGCAGTTTGATGGCCGATGTGGCTCCCATGCTCACATGATCCTCCTGCCCGTTCGATGAGACAATGGAGTCGGTGCTGGCCGCATAGCAGTACATTTTGTTCTGGCTCACCACCGATGCCGCCACATATTGTGGGATCATGAATCCGGAATTTAATCCGGGGTTGGCCACAAGGAACTCGGGAAGATCACGCTTGCCCAGGATCAGCTGTGCCGTGCGGCGTTCGGATATATTGCCCAGCTCCGCCAGGGCGATGGCCAGAAAATCGAAGGTGATGGCGAGCGGCTGACCGTGGAAGTTCCCGCCAGAAACTTGCGGATGTTCCTACTGGTCTCCAACTGTCCCGGGTGTGGACGAATCATGTGCAGCCGTTCATCGAAGGGCTCAATATGTCCGTCATACGCATCGAGAGCGATAGCAGCAATCAAATCGGCGCGTTTGGTTAGCCGCTCCGCCTTCATGATGGCGTAAACACCGTGTGCCGACATGAACTGTGTACCGTTGAGAAGAGCCAGCCCCTCTTTGCTTTTCAGCCTGATCGGATTCCATCCAAACTCATCGAGTACCGTACCTATATCCCGTTTCTGTCCTTTGTAAAAGACATCACCCACCCCTATCAGCGGCAGGAAGAGGTTGGCCAGCGGCGCCAGATCGCCTGAGGCTCCCAGTGATCCTTTGTCGTAGACAATAGGCAGGATATCATTGTTGAACAGATCGAGCATCCGCTGGACGGTAACTACCTGTACCCCGCTGTAACCCAGCGAGAGCGCGTGTGCTTTAAGCAGGAACATCAACTTGACGATCAGCGGTGTCACCTCCTCACCCACGCTGCAGGCATGTGATTTCACCAGGTTCTCCTGTAGTGTGCTTAGATCATCATTCGGGATGGTATGATTGCAGAGCGAACCGAATCCGGTGGTGATGCCATAGATCGGCTCAGTCTCTGTTTCCATCTTCTTGTCCAGGTAGTCACGGCATCGCTGGATACGTTCTTTGGCCTCAGGAGACAACTCCACTTTAATGTTCCCTGTGATGATCCATTCCAGGTCATCAATAGTGAGATCCTCTTTCCCGATATAGTAGATATTTTTCATTTCTTCTGCGGTTTATGTTGTGAGTCCGTATCCTATAATTCTCCCTTTAGTACTCTTCACTATATTTGTGTTTTCACCCAGCGGATCAGCTCCTCTTCTTTCGTGAGAGTCTCTTTCTCTAAACGGTCGCACTTTTCGGTCAACTCCCTGACTAAGCTTTCTTCTCTGATACCACTCAGGTTGATACGAACATTGAGCAGAGCTCCTAAAATTGCGGTACGGCATGCCATCATCGCAACCAATCCATCAGTTATGACGTTCCTGTTCCCCTTGTGCACCGTTTCTGCGATGCTGCTGAGCATATTGAAAGCGTTTTCAGCCACCTCCATGGGTACCAGTGAGGCGCTCTTCATCACTATCTGAATCTTATCATTGCGCACAATCATCTCTTGCTCGCTCGCTTTGGGCAGCTTGTAGGCTTCCATCACCAGGCGGTAGGCATCCGCATCACGATCAATGTCATTAACAAACCGGTTTCGGTAAGCAGACATCTCTCCTGCCAGCTCTCTCATCCGCTCCTCCACATCGGTATACTTCTTCTTCCCGATGGTCAGATTGGCCACCATCTCTGCCAGTGCAGAGGCAATAGCGGCATTCAGGGCCGAAGAGCTCCCTCCCCCGGGTACAGCCTCATTGGCCGCGGTCTTTTCCAGAAACTCCTTTAATGTTAAATCCTGTAGTTTCATTATTATTTGTATTAATAGGTTAGCGATTAGCTGTCAGCTTTCAGCTCTTCAGAATCAAAATTTGCACCTGAAGTGTTTTGTATTCAGTTCTCATCATGTATCATATTAACATTTTGCACATTGGCACATTAAATCACGATTTCCCCTTTTTTAATCACTGTCTCCACAATATTCATCCCCACATGGTAAGGCAGGAACTTGTAGGAAGGGAACTGCAGCAGCAGCAGGTCACCCTGCTTGCCTATATCGATGCTACCGATGCTGTCGGCACGGTTGAGGGCTGCGGCACTGTTGATGGTGAAGGCGGTCACTGCCTCTTCGGGTGTCAGCTGCATATAGATGCAGGCGAGGGCGAAGAGCAATGGTACCGAGGCTGTAAACGAGCTTCCGGGATTGAGGTCGGTGGCCAGTGCCACGATACACCCAGCATCAATCATCTCACGGCCACGGGCATAAGGTTCACGCAATGAAAAGGCGGTGAGAGGTAACAGCGTAGCCACCACACTCGCATCTGCCATAGCACGGATACCGGCATCAGAGGCCTGCAAGAGATGATCGGCAGAGAGACAATGCATTTCAGCCGCCAGTTCGGCACCCCCCAGCGAGATGATCTCATCGGCATGCATCTTCAGCAGGAAGCCATGCTCACGTGCCGCCTTCAGGTAGCGGCGTGATTGCGCTATGGTGAAAACCCCTTTCTCGCAGAAGATATCGACACTCTCAGCCAGCTTCTCCTGCGCTACCAGGGGAAACATCTCCCTGATGTTAAAATCAATAAAAGCATCCTCTCTCCCCTTCCACTCGGCGGGGGTAGCATGTGCACCCATAAAGGTGGGAACCACATCCATCGCATGGGTCTCATTGAGCCGGCGCATCACACGCAGCTGCTTCAGCTCAGTCTCCCTGTCGAGGCCATACCCGCTCTTCCCCTCCACGGTGGTGATGCCGAGGTGCATCATCGCATCGAGGCGTTCATGTCCCGACGGCGTCAGCTCCTCTTCCGTGGCAGCACGGGTGGCATTGGTCGTGTTCACGATACCTCCGCCACGATGCATGATATCCATGTAGCTGTCACCTCGCATTCGCCAGGAGAACTCCTCCTCACGGTATCCCCCGAAGACGAAATGGGTATGCGGGTCCACGAAGCCGGGGAGTAGTGCTTTCCCTTCGGCGTTAGTAATCTGGTAATCTTTTTCTTCCACCGGAATCGGTTCACCCGGTTGCAAGATGTGCGAGATAATCCCGTCGGTGACGATCACCGTTCCGTTGTCGATCACCTGCAGGTCGGACATCTCACTCCCTCTTTTCCCTCTAAAACCGCTGCAGGTGACCACCTGCGCTGCGTTCTTGATGATGATATTACGCATTGTTGTTCCGTTTTTCTTTTGCTCTCCACTCTCTCCACCCCAGGATGGCCAGTACGAGAAAGATCGTATACTGGATACTGGTGAAGTACAATCCCTGTGATGCATAGATGGGTATGGAGACGATGTTCCCGATGATCCAGAACTGCCAGTTCTCCAGTTTCTTCACCGCCATCAGGATGGTAGCAACAAGGAAGAAGGAGGTGTTGAATGAATCGATCCAGGGCAGGTATGATTCACTGTAATCTATATCCGATCTGTTTACCCAACGCAACAGCAAGAACACCGACAGATAAATTACCGCCACCGACACCCAGGATATGACCTTCTGGGTAGTGCTGCTGCGACTGATCTGCAGCTTCTGACTATCCTCACCGGTACGTGACCACATATACCATCCGTAGATATTAGAGGCAAGGTAGACCACATTGATACCTGCGTTGGCATACAATCGTGCGACAAAGCAGATATATATATAAATAGCCACGTTGATGATCCCGAAGGGAAATACCAGTATGTTCTCCTTTCGTGCATACCATACACTGAGTACACCAAAAACGACAGCGATTAGTTCTATCCAGTTCATATATTGTTACTGTTCATCTGTTACGTTCCGTCGGGATCAAATCCCGAAATCGGTGATGATGGTTTATTCCATTAGTTTTGCTTCGAGCACCTGCTGCATAGAGAAGTTCTCCAGACCCAGATAGTAGGCTGCCACATCTGCTAGTGCCTCCATCGGCACCAGACCAATCATTTCGGCTCCTACGACTGCTACTCCGTAGCGGTGCGCCTCAATGCGCACAAGCTCATGTGCTCGGTAAATGGCCGTCCTGGTATAATCGGTCAGGTTCATAGATACCTGCGTGATACCTCTCTCTTCCAGAGCGACACCCATCGCTTTGCAGAAGCGTAGTCCACCACCCACGTAACGCACTCTTTTAGCGATGGCGGTGGCTATCTCAAGATTATCAGTCCCCAGGTTCACATTATAGGCCACCAATGGCATACGGGCACCAATGGCAACAGCTCCGGCAGTGGCATGTCGTCCTGCGGGACCGTAATCAGGCTTCCACTCAGGCTGTTTCATCTTCTCCGCCAGACCTTCGAACTCACCTTTACGTACTGCTGCCAGGTTCTCGCGATGAGGGGCAGAGGCGGACTTCTCATAAAGAAACACCGGCAGATGAAATTGTTCTCCTACCGTTTGTGCCACCTCCTTCGACAGAGCGATGGCTTCCTCCATGGTCACATTTTTTATAGGGATAAAGGGCACCACATCCACTGCACCCATGCGTGGGTGCTGCCCCTTATGCTGCGTCAGATCGATCAGCTCCACCGCCTTACCGATGGCTTCAATCACCGCACTCTTCAACGCTTGCGGCTCACCTGTGACAGTGACTACCGAACGGTTATGATCGGCATCGCTGCTGTAATCCAGCAGCTTCACACCCTCTTTCCCTCTGAATGAGTCCACTATTTTCTCCACTTTGCTTTTGTCACGTCCCTCACTGAAATTGGGAACGCATTCCATAATCCTGTTCATAATGTTCCTCCGGCTCCTTCATAAGGAGCTTTGCTATGCAATATTTTTTATTTAATAATTCTGTTTATGATCTCTTCATCCACAAGAAAAGGTTCTGTGATATGATAACTGTCTGAGTGAGATCGGTTGAAGGCTCTGGCAGTAGTGATGGCATTCTCATTACGTGCCCAGGAGCGGCGTGCTACACCACCCATCACATCCCACAACATGGCAGTGCGAAGGATCTCATCCACCCTTTTACTACCGTCCAGCACCATCCCGTAGCCGCCGTTGATTGCTTTTCCTATTCCTACACCACCACCGTTATGCAGGGCTACGAGGCTCATGCCGTGGGCAGCATTTCCGGCAAAGCACTGCACCGCCATATCGGCCATCACGTTGCTGCCATCCCTAATGTTGGCCGTCTCACGGAAAGGAGAGTCAGTGCCGCTCACATCGTGGTGATCACGACCAAGCATCACCGGACCAATCTCACCGTTACGTACCATCTCGTTGAACTGCAACGCAATCATCAGTCGTCCTTCCGCATCCTGATAAAGGATCCGTGCTTCTGTCCCCACTACAAGCCGGTTCTTCTCCGCATCTCTGATCCATATCCAGTTATCACGATCCTGACCGCGACGATCAGGATCGATGCACTCCATCGCTGCCCGGTCTGTCTTGATAAGGTCGCCATGCTTCCCGCTCAGGCATACCCAGCGGAAGGGACCATAACCGTAATCGAACAGCTCGGGACCCATGATATCCTCTACGTAGGAGGGCCAGATAAATCCCTCTTTCTCGTCAACCCCATTTCTCGATATTTCCTTCACACCTGCATCGTAAATTGCTTTCATAAAGGAGTTTCCATAGTCGAAAAAGTAAGTCCCTTTCGCCACCAACTTGCTGATCACATTGAAGTGACGCCTGAGCGACCGATCTACCAGCTCTTTGAACTTCTCGCGATCTTTATGCAGGAGACAGGTGCGCTCTTCAAAAGTGATCCCCACAGGACAGTAACCACCTGTATAGGGTTCGTGACAGGAGGTCTGATCACTCAGCAGCTCTATCACTCTATTTGTCTCTTCCGCATACTCCAGCAGCTCCACAATATTGCCGTGAAAGGCAATGGAAAGCGCCTCACGGCGCGTCATCGCCTCACCGGCCCAACGGAATGCTTCATTGGCATCGGTAGTGATACGCTTCACCCATCCCTGGGTGTACCGGCTGTTGATGCGCAACTCATCCACCTCGGCAATAATGGATACCGCTCCTGCAATATCGGCAGCCTTCGATTGTGCACCACTCATACCTCCCAGGCCGGAGGAGACAAAAAGGTGTCCCTCCAGATTTCCATCGACGGCGATACCCAGCTGCTGGCGACCGGCATTGAGCAGCGTGTTGAACGTGCCGTGAACGATGCCCTGGGGACCGATATACATCCAGCCGCCGGCAGTCATCTGACCGTAATTGGCCACACCCATCTGTGCAGCAACCTCCCAGTCGGTGAGGTTGTCGAACATCCCTACCATCATCGAGTTGGTGATGATCACACGGGGAGCATCGGGCTTAGATTTGAACAGTCCCAGCGGATGACCGCTCTCCACCACCAGTGTCTGCTCCTGCGTCAGCTCTTCCAGATACATCTTGATCAGCCTGTACTGCATCCAGTTCTGGC
>JAENWZ010000368.1 GCA_016649795.1 Proteiniphilum sp.
ATCACAAAAACGAACCTCTACCCCAAACGCGCTCAGTGTGTTCACAAAAAAGGAGTAAGTGTTCCCAAACAGATGGCGCGATGTGACGATGTTGCTCCCGCTCCATGCCAGCGTGAGGAAGGTGTTGCTGATAGCCGCCATACCGGAGCTGAGCGCAGTCACACCATAAGCACCGGTCACCGCTTTCACACGCTCTTCGAAATGCTGTACCGTGGGATTGGTGACACGCGAATAGGTATGTTCAGCCGTGCGGCCACAGAAGGCAGCCTCCATCTCTTCTGCCGTAGCAAATTCATAAGCAAGAGTATGGTATACCGGCATCGACAGGGAACCGTATGGATCGGCTTTAGGATAGGGCAAACCTATCAGTTTCGCTTCGTAATCTTTCTCGATCATCGTTCAATATTTTTTTGCATCGTGCAAAGGTAAGAGAGAATTGGTAAAACAGAAAAAAAATATCCCCGAACTGTGACCAATTCGGGGATTGTTTTTTACTCAAAGTCCGGAAAACGAAATTTATCTACAGGGGGTACCAGTTTCCTTCTTACCCTGTAAAGCTGGTATACCCAATAGAGTAAAAACCCTGTTACAATTCTGCTTTTCAAAGACATAATAATCTATCGTTTTAAAATCCAGGCATCTCTGTGTGTCGGATGCTTTTTGTGTATCTCTCTTAAATAGGTCTCAGCCTCCGTTCTGTCGGTGAATGAAGCAGTATACACATCTATACGGCCGGGGCGTTTCAGCCATTCTGTTTGTGAAAAACCCTCATTAATAAGCTGTACGGTAATCTGTTCAGCCACATCACTCCGTTCATACACTCCCAATACAATGTAGTATTGGGGCATGTTATTGTCAATCACCTGCGCAGATGCTGTAGCAGACGAAGCGAGCGTTTCTTCTGCCAAAATAGCAACCTCCTCACCTGAAAGCGATTCATTTGTTTTATCTGTTGCAGCTGCAGTAAGATGATCTGTTTGCGCCGGTTTTGAGCGGAATAAACCACTCTCCGATATCATTTGTGCCGACTGGCGGCCGATCGTCGTGTCGCTCACAGGAAGAATAAACATCAATAGCGCGATGGCAGCCACTGCCGCAGCACTGATACCGATGGTACGTAACCGTTTCTGTCTGTTTACCTGTTTCGATGGAACAACAGGTGTATGCATCTGAATAAGGGGTTTCAGGGATGCTTTGTTCAGTCCGAAAAAGGCAGGTTGCACAAATGCTGCAGGTGTGTAGACAAACCTTTTGCTGTCTTTCATAGTGAACGATCCCAGTTTACCCAGCTCCACGTGGTTCTGTTCTCTCAACTGCTGTTTCAATTCCTGCACAGAGCGTTCAATCTTCTGCATGGCAGCCTCAAAGGTGAGCGTGTAGCTCTTCATATAAGATTGAGCCAGCAATCCGTCGTTGTGGGTCAGATCACGGTTGAACACCAGTTCAGACACCGGCGCGTGGAATGTAGCTATCCCATCTCTTCGTGAGGCAATGGTGTTCACCACGAACCCGCCGAAATCGGGGATGATCACACAGTTATGCTCGTGGAGTAAAAATTCTATATGGGAAACAAGTTGATTCATACAGTTATTTTTTCTTTTTCGGAACGTTCAAAAAATCATCTACCTGATTAAAAACATTTTGAATGCTCGTTTCATAAGGCAAAGATAAAAAAATATGCATGAAAAACGTCAAGAAGTGAAAAAATCTTCATTATTTTTTTACTTTATCCTTATTATGGC
>JAENWZ010000411.1 GCA_016649795.1 Proteiniphilum sp.
AAGAGGCACTCCGTGTCGGAGGTGTTGACAGGATCATGCTCGATAATTTTACCCCTGAAAAGAGCCGTGAAGCGGTGAAGATTGTGAGTGGGCGTGTGGAGCTGGAGTCATCGGGAGGAATTACAATCGATACAATTCGGCAATACGCTGAAACAGGTGTTGATTATATTTCCGTAGGCGCACTGACTCATTCGGTGAAAAGTCTCGATATGAGTCTGAAAGCAATATAGAATAAGATGGATCAAAACGAAAATAAACAGGAATTGCTCGATAAACGATATATGCGTATGGCCTTTATCTGGGCTGAGAATTCCTATTGCAAACGCAGGAAAGTGGGAGCTCTCCTGGTGAAGGATAAAATGATTATTTCAGACGGCTACAACGGAACACCATCGGGTTTCGAGAACGTATGTGAAGACGAAGAGAACGTTACTAAGCCCTATGTACTCCATGCGGAGGCGAATGCCATCACCAAGGTTGCCCGTTCCAATAACAGTAGCGACGGGGCAACGCTCTATGTTACTTCATCTCCCTGCATAGAATGTGCCAAACTGATAATCCAGGCCGGAATAGCGCGGGTGGTCTATTCCGACGCATATCGGTTGAGTGATGGCGTTAATCTATTAAGCAGAGCGAATATTGTGCTTGTTTCCGTTGAGATGGACAAATAGTATATAAAGAAGGGAATTGAATGGATTCAGAGAAAAAAGTTAGAACGTGGCTTCCATTGTGGATTGGTATCGGCATTGCTTTAGGAATATTTATCGGAAGTAAATACGGCCAGTTCGGCAACTCGGGTAGAGCTGAAGGGACCGGCAAAATTGATGCGGTGTTGAACTATATCCGTGAGTCATATGTTGATACGGTAAATATGCGTCTGTTGGTAGAAGATGCTTTGCCAAATATTGTACAGGAACTGGATCCACATTCGGAATACATTTCTGCTGCCGATATGAAACGGGTGAACGAAGACCTGGAAGGTCATTTCTCGGGGATTGGCGTGAGCTTTTATGTGTTGAGAGATACCATCGTGGTGACCGGTATTGTGCCTGGCGGCCCTTCTGAGGCAGCTGGGATACAGCCGTGGGATAGGATTGTGATGGTAAATGATACACTTGTTACCGGGGAAAAGATTCAAAACGAAGATGTGTTGAAAAAACTTCGCGGTGAGAAAGGCTCGGAAGTGAAGCTGGGTATCAGGAGAGATAACGGGAGCCGTTTAAATGATATAACTGTGACGCGTGGTGATATCCCTATGAGTAGTGTGAATGCTGCCTATATG
>JAENWZ010000280.1 GCA_016649795.1 Proteiniphilum sp.
AGATTATCAACGTTGATGATTGTGGGTGCCTTGCCTTTTACGATATCCAGGATGTCTTCTTCCTTTAGTACATTCATCTCTATGCTGAACTTTTCCAGTTCATGTATCTTCTCCTCAAATGTGGCCAGCCCCTCTTCATCTCCAATCACTTTGATCACATTGCCCCTTGCTACAATGCGCAGCTTTGGGTACAATGTTTTCAGTAACTGTGTATTGCTGTTGTTGATGCCGAAAAAAACCAGCGGGTCAACATTCTCCAGGATGATAATACGTTCAATCATTCTGTGTTCTGTTGAAATTCAATAGGTATTGTCGCGGGATGTTCTCCTCGCCCTCAATGTAATTGATGAATGCGCTGTTCACCAGCCTGTTACCTCCGGGAGTAGGATAGTTGCCTGAGAAATACCAGTCGCCATTGTTGTTGGGGCATGCTTTGTGCAGATCCTCAATACTTTGGAACACAATCTGAACTTCAGCTTTAATATCCTTCGAGGTGAGCATCTGTGCAATTTTTAGTGAGACCTCTTCGTCGGTAAAAGGGGCGTATATCTCTTTCACGTGATTGATGATCTCCTCTTTTCTTTTATTTTTTTGCGCCACCGATTTTTTGTATGTCTCCTCGATAATATGCTGCATGCCCCGCTCTTTCAGTAGCTCGATAGCTGCCTTGAAAGCAATGAATTCACTCATTCGCGACATGTCTATGCCGTAACAGTCGGGGTATCGTATTTGTGGGGAGGAGGAGACGATGACAATTTTCTTCGGGTCAAGCCTGTCAAGTATTTTGATGATACTCTGTTTGAGCGTGGTACCGCGGACGATGCTGTCGTCGATAATAACCAGATTATCCACATCCCTCCTTAACGATCCGTAAGTCACATCATAGACGTGAGCGGCGAGGTCGTTTCTTGTATTACCCTGCGCAATGAAGGTGCGCAGTTTGATATCTTTGATTGCCACTTTTTCAGACCGCACTCGTTTTGAAAGTATAGCGTCAATCTCCTCTTTGCTTAAACTGTCCCTTTTCTCAAGAATGGTCTGTGCTTTTTTGTGATTGAAATGATCTTCCAGCCCCTGTTGCATGCCGTAATAGGCTACCTCTGCGGTGTTGGGGATAAAAGAGAAGACCGTATTGTCGAAGTCATCATCAATCGTTTCAATGATTTTCGGTACGAGCAGCTCTCCCAGCTTTTTCCGTTCACGATAAATATCGTAGTCCGATCCGCGTGAAAAGTAGATGCGTTCAAAAGAGCAGGGTGTAATTTTCTCTTTCTTCTCCTGAATTTGATGCAGTGTGATTGAACCGTCGCGTTTCACCACAAAAGCTTCTCCCGGCTGCAGTTCATGCACCTCTTCTTTTTTCAGATTAAACGCCGTTTGAATTACAGGGCGTTCCGATGCCACTACGGCCACTTCATCGTCGTAGTAATAAAATGCTGAACGAATGCCCCAGGGATCACGCAAGGCAAAAGCGTCTCCGCTGCCAATTAACCCACAGAGGGCGTAACCACCGTCCCAGATTTTGGAAGCCCGTTTTAAAAGGAAAGGTATATCCAGCTTCTCCTCAATCTGATGACTCAGTTGTTGTCCGCTCAGATTGCTGTTTTGAAGATGATCGTACTGGTATTGTACCTCTCTGTCAAGGTAATGTCCGATCGATTCCAGCATGACAAACGTATCGGCGAATTCGCGCGGGTGTTGTCCCTCTTCTATGAGCTGCCCGAACATTTCATCTACGTTGGTCATATTGAAATTCCCTGCCAGGGCCAGGCTTCGTGAAGCCCAGTTGTTTCTTCGCAGCAGAGGATGCACATAGGTCAACCCGCTTTTCCCGGTGGTGCTGTATCGCAGGTGTCCGATAAAGAGTTCAGAGGCAAAGGGTACCGATTGTTTTACAAAATCAATATCCTTTAACTGCTCTCCGGTAAATTGCCGGAACGAGGAGTGTACTCTGGAGAATATATCCGCAATAGCGCCCGATCCTACAGCCCTCTCCCTGAAAATGTACTCATTTCCGGGAGATGCTTCCAGCTTCACCGCACCCAATCCGGCACCTTCCTGCCCTCGGTTGTGTTGTTTTTCCATGAGCAGGTAGAGTTTGTCCAGCCCATATTGCCATGATCCATACTTTTGATAATAATAGTCGAGGGGTTTGAGGAGGCGGATTACTGCTATACCGCACTCATGCTTGATGATGTCAGTCATTGATGAACCTTTCTGGAATTTTGATACAAATTTACGTTTATTTGTGGAGATTCTATCAGTTTTGTGCCTATAATCTTTCCAAAAAATATCGATGACCAAATTTGTTGCTGTTCTCCGGAGTGAGACAAGTAGTTGGGGGTTTTAAAAAAGTTTGTTCTATCTTTGTTGTACTAAGAAAGATTGAAAATGAATTGGGAGCAGTTATTATCAGCAAAGAGGTTCGGCATGGAGCATTATGAAGATGTGAAGAAGCATGAACGAACAGAGTATCAGCGCGATTACGACAGACTGATTTTTTCATCACCCTTCCGTCGGTTGCAGAACAAGACGCAGGTGTTTCCTCTGCCGGGGAGTGTGTTTGTGCATAACCGTTTGACACACAGTCTGGAGGTCTCTAGTGTGGGTCGTTCGCTGGGTGAGAATATTGCACGTAAGTTGCGCAGTAAACACCCAATCTCTGAAGCGCATTTCGAAGAGATTGGAGCGATAGTCTCTGCAGCATGTCTGGCACACGATCTTGGAAACCCCCCCTTTGGTCATTCCGGAGAGAAAGCGATCTCCACTTTTTTCTCTGAAGGTAAAGGTGCCTGTTTGAGA
>JAENWZ010000142.1 GCA_016649795.1 Proteiniphilum sp.
ATCCTCTCTGAAGAGGGGGCATCTATCGACGCATTCAAGGCTGCACATGAGCTGATAAGAAGAAATCATGAAAAGGGGATGCAGGTGTATGATCACACCTCCATCAAAAAGTTCAGCTACGAGAATGACGGGGTAAAGATTGTCACAGAGGAGGGATTTACGGTATTATGTAAAAAGATTGTTTTCTGTACAGGATTTGAAACCTTGAAAATGTTCAGGAAGAAATATGCAGATATAATCACCACCTTCGCATGTGTAAGTGAAGAGGATTTCAACCTGTATCCTGTTTTGAAAGATGTCTTATTATGGAATACGGCAGATCCTTATATCTATATGCGTACCACCGATGATAAACGACTCCTTGTGGGAGGCGAAGATATACCCTACAAGTACAACGGCATCAGTGAAAAGATCAAAAGTAAAAAAATAGTCAATTTAAAACGTAAAATAAAGGATCTCTTTCCAACACTTCGTTTCACCGAAGATTACCAGTGGGCAGGTGCTTTTGGTGTCACAAAAGACGGGCTGCCTTACATCGGTGAGCATCCCGATTTCCCCAATGCCATCTTTGTATTGGGATTGGGAGGCAATGGCATCACCTTCTCCGTGCAGGGGATGGATCTGGTTTTAAAGATCCTTGCCGGTGAAACGGACCCTTTATTACACTATTATCGTTTCGACAGGTAACCGGCAACTGCTTAAAGAATTGAGTTCACTCTCAGCCACTCCTCCAGGTTCACATCCGGGGTGAGATGCACCACCCGGAATCCTAATTGACGTGCTGCTTCAATATTTGCGGCGTTGTCATCAATAAAAAGGGACTCTTCTGCTTTCAATGCATATCGCTCCATTAATATCCGGTACAATGCTGCATCGGGCTTCAACGTTTTCTCTTTTCCCGATACAACAATCCCATCCAGATCGGCAAAGAAGTCATAACGCTTCATCGCAAGCGGAATCGTTTCGGCAGACCAGTTGGTGAGACCATAAATGTTGTACTTCTTCTTCAACGGCTTGATCAGCTTTGTGTTCTCAACAATGGTTCCACCCAGCATCTCTTCCCACCGCCCGTAATACATGGCTATCTGATCACTATATTCGGTATGCTTCTCCTGTAACTCACGGGTGGCTTCAGCCAATGGACGACCTCCATCCTGAAGTATATTCCAGTCGTAACGGCAAATGTTCTCCAGGAAATAGTTCATCTCCTCTTCTGTTTCAAACTCATCCCGATAGAGATATACAGGATTCCAGTCGATCAGCACACCTCCGAAATCGAAAACGATGTTTTTCAGTTGTTCCATATTGTATTTTTAAACAATTATATTTCTTCAATTTTACTAATGAAAGGCTTATCCTGTTCACTATAGAGGATAGAACAAGAGAGATATCAAATTGTTTACCCCAAAGATCATCCATTCTTTCCTGAAAATAAAATTGTTTTGTTAAATACGGATGAAATAATTACTCCCGGCAGTTAATTTGCTTAAATTTGTCCCCCAAAGTCACTAAAACAACCCTACATGCCAGCCAGAGCACATACTGAAAGCATCTGTTATAAAGTCATATCACTGATAATTATATCACTTATCCTTCTCTCTTGTGGTGCCGGCAGAACCACCGTCGCCCGTAAGAAATCCGGGTCAGCCACGTTGCAGGAGGAGATCATTGGATATGGCAGAAAGTATATCGGCAAGCCCTACCGGTATGCGGGAAGAGGGCCCCGTTCGTTCGACTGCTCGGGATATACCGCATTTGTTTTTAAAGAATTTGGCTATCATCTCAATCCCAGCTCTGGGGGACAGGACAAACAGTTTCCCGCTGTTACACGCAAAGAGAATCTGCAAAAGGGAGATCTGGTATTCTTCGAGGGAAGAAGAAAAAACGGGAAGGTGGGGCATGTGGGTATTGTTATGGAAACCCTTTCCAATGGAGCGTTCCGTTTTATTCACGCATCCACTGGTGACGGCGTGATTATCACATCATCCAGCGAAGATTACTGGGCTTCACGCTATTTGCGTGGGGGAAGGATACTGGAAGAGAATGAAGGGACTACTCAATGAATGATTCGTTGTGCTGTTATACGCATGATATGAATGGGGAATTGCAATGAGAATTTGACATTTTATGCGTACTTTTGAACCTTGAAAATAAAATTTGAAAATTATGATAACTGCAGACCAACTGAAAGACGTGTTGGAGCGCGAGCACGCGCTGAGGGGGTACCTTTGACGTCGATGCAAAGAGTCTCCAATTAGAGGAGGAAGAATTACGTACCCAGTCACCTGACTTCTGGAACGATGCCAAAACGGCTGAGACACAGATGAAGGTGGTGAAAGAACTGAAATTCTGGATTAATTCCTACAACGATGTGAAAGCTGCTGCCGATGAGTTACAGCTGGCATTCGAATATGTGAAGGAGGGCATTGTCTCGGAAGAGGAGGTAGATTCTCATTACAGTCATGCCATAGGACTGATCGAAGATCTGGAGTTGAAGAATATGCTTCGACGTGAAGAAGATAAGCTGGGTGCAGTATTAAAGATCAACGCCGGCGCCGGTGGTACGGAAAGTCAGGACTGGGCTTCAATGCTTTTCCGCATGTACCAGCGTTGGTGCGAAAATAAAAAATACAAAATCACTGTTACCAACTGGCAGGATGGTGATGACGCCGGCATAAAAACTGCAACCCTGCAGGTGGAGGGGGATCTGGCATACGGTTTTCTGAAATGTGAAAATGGTGTGCACCGTCTTGTGCGTGTATCACCCTACAATGCACAGGGCAAGCGGATGACATCTTTTGCTTCGGTGTTTGTGGTACCGTTAGTGGACGACACCATCGAGATTGAAGTGAATGCCGCGGATCTGAGCTGGGATACTTTCCGCTCATCGGGTGCGGGCGGACAGAACGTGAATAAGGTGGAGACTGGTGTGCGGCTGCATTACCTCTTCAAAGATCCAGATACAGGCGAGGAACAGGAGATTGTGATTGAGAACACGGAAGGTCGTTCACAGATGGGCAACAGAGAGAATGCCTTGCGCCTGCTCAAGTCGCAACTCTACGAGATAGAACTGGAGAAGCGCCGCGCAGCCCAGGCCGTGATTGAGGCAGGAAAAAAGAAAATTGAATGGGGTTCGCAAATCCGCAGTTACGTCTTTGATGACCGTCGCGTGAAAGACCATCGTACCAACTACCAGTCATCTGATGTTACGGGTGTGATGGATGGTGATCTGGATGAGTTCATCAAAGCCTATCTGATGGAATACGGTGGCGGTGAATAATAAAAGAGATCATGAGGAAACAGACAATCCAAAAAGTGCAAAATCATACTTTGCCGGATCGTCAGGATCAAGTTGCCGAAGGTTCATTGTGAGCTCAAGGGCTGTCTTCCAATCGGTCTGTTTCCTGGTAATCAGCCCTAAACGGCGTGCTGTTCTGTCTACATGCAAATCCACAGGACATATCAGCGCACTCTGAGGGATCCTCTTCCACAATCCGAAGTCAACACCTTTTGCATCATCTCTCACCATCCATCGCAGGAACATATTGAGTCTTTTGCAGGTAGCATTCCGGGCCGGTGTTGCCACATGCTTCCGCGTACGCCGGGGAGCATCGGGATGGTTGAAGAAGTTATGTTCGAAACTGATTAGTGAATCCTCTGCTGAGCTGAATCTTCCATCCGGCAGAAAAGCATCTTCCAGACTCTCATGCTGACTGTAATGCCGTCTCAAGTAATCGACGAAATAGAGCAGATCGGTATCATTGAAAGTGCGATGCTTGAAGCCGAGCAGATCTCTCAGATCCTCTGCGCCATACTCCATGACAAACCGATAGGGCTCATTCCCGAGCCTGGAGGCCAGATCTCTGCATTTTGAAATGATTGTCTTTCGTTGTCCCCAGGCCAGTGTCGCAGTAAAAAAACCGATGATCTCACGGTCCTGTTTAATGGAAAAAGAGTGAGGGATGGATATAGGATCGTTCTCAATAAACGACACATCATTGTAGTGTTCTGCCTTCTCGTCGAGAAACCTCTTTAAATCATGCATGGGAGAATTGAATTATTCCCTGCAAAAGTACGTCTATTTCTTAAAAAACCTTACATTTGCAGTTATGATTTCAATCAGCAAATGAGCAGAAGTGACGAATTCTTCTCATCTGCCGTTGAGTGGGATCACCCCGTCATTCTGAACTGAAATAAAATATGAAATCGCATCACCACATGATAGCTCTGCCCTACTCTCTACGAACGTTTCTAAAATGCACTCTATTTCTCTTGTATTGCTTTCTTTTTCATACAGTTTCGGGACAGATAAGTTACGGAGGGAAGCCGTTACCTCTCCATCCAGATGCAGGGGCACGCGCTATTACCCCTATGGAGGAACTTTTCGTAGAGATGCCCTCAGTTAGCAATCATGCAGCATTATGGCGCGCAGAAGAGGGAAAAGAGAAATTCAAAAGCTTGGAATTCGCCCATAAATTCCATGTTTTCCTCCGTCCCGATAATTCCGGCAGCACATTTTATTCAGGCGATATAAAGGTGTGGCGTGTAGGGGTACGTTCCAAGAGTGCTTACTCGTTGAATATCCTCTTTTCAAAGTTCAGGATCCCTGAAGGTGCAAAAGTGTTTGTGTATAACCCAGATCAGACCGAAGTTTTGGGGTCATATACAGAGCAAAACAACAGTGAGCTGAATCTGCTCCCCATACAACCTGTTGGAGGAGATGAACTGATTGTAGAATACCAGGAGCCAATAAATGCTGCATTCAAAGGTGAGATTGAGATTGGTGAAGTGAATCATGATTTCAGGGGTGTTTTCAGAGCAGTAGAACCAAGAGATCCCCAACAGGAGTGTCATCCCAATTTAATATGCTATCCCGAAGATATTGAATCAGGTAGCGGTGTCCTGTTATTGATCATCAACGGTACAACCCTCTGTACCGGTACGCTTGTAAATAATTCAGCGGAAGATGCAACACCCTATCTGCTGACCTCCACACACTGTCTGAACAAAGATTACGACGCAGGTTTTCTCGCAAACAGAAAATATGATATCGTTGCCGGCACTGTTGTTGCATTTTTCAATTACAACTCTCCCGTCTGTTCCACAAATATCCGCGGCCCATTACAAATGACGATGGCATCGGCAGATTCAGTGCTCATCAGTGAACGGCATGATATTTCCCTCCTAAAACTGAAACAGGCACCTCCGAAAGAGTATCAACCCTTTTTCTTAGGATGGAATGCCGGCTCTTCCCCTTCAGGCCCCTTTCACGGAGTGCACCATCCTAACGGGGGAATCAAAAAGGTGGCCATCGATGATGGTCCTTTGACTATCACCTCATTTAATGTCCCCAGATATAATATGGAGCCTAATGCCCATTGGGAGGTAAGGGCATGGGAGATAGCTTCTACTGAAGGTGGCTCATCGGGATCACCTCTTCTTGATGGAGATAAGCGTATTTTGGGGACACTAACGGGTGGTCTTTCGATGTGTTCATCTCCCCGGGGACCTGATATATATGCATCGCTTTATAAATTCTGGGATGTAGCAGGTTCAATTGATAATCCCAACCCGATAAGCTATTACCTTGATCCGCTCAATTCACAGTTCACACAACTAGAGGGATTCAATCCCTTTATGAATGCACCATTTACAAAGAATATGAATTTCGGTGAAGATGAAACAGCTGTGACAACCTACTTTCAATCAGTGCCTATGTTCGCTACAAACAACACGTTTGGTTACGGCGAATTTGCAGAGGAATACTATACGAAAGATAATACACTGCTGGAGGGTGTGTTCATCTCATCTCCCGCTACCAATGGCATTTTAAACATGGATATCAGAATAAGGGTCTATTCCGGGGAAGAAAGGCCAGAACGTCTTCTTCATGAGCAGCCTTACAATTACAGTTACGCATATTTCAGCAACGCGCACTTCCCTGTCACCACACGTGATATGCGCCATAACGTGGAAAATTATGTTAAGTTTGATAATCCGGTATCTGTCTCCGGGACTTTCTATATCTCCTACTACGATGCAAACGGGGTGGCAGCCGGCTTCTCCGTATTCAATGCGGAACCGAGAAAGATCGGTTCAGGAATGGTTGC
>JAENWZ010000042.1 GCA_016649795.1 Proteiniphilum sp.
AGTTTTACTATTGCTCCGGAAATTCCGGAGCATTTTTTTTCCTTTTTATCGTATCACCTATATTATCGTATTACCTTCACATCGACGGCGTTCATCCCTTTGGGACCACGCTCCAGCCTGAAGGTAACCATATTGTCTTCCGCAATACCCTCTTCGGCATTGCTTTTGTGAAAGAAAAACTTGTTGACACTGTTTTTCTCTTTGATAAATCCGAAACCGCGGGTCTCATCGAAGAAGTCAACCCTGCCTGTGGGATCACCTTTTTCCTCTTTGAACTCTTGACGGGGGATAGATATCTCAATATCTTCCAGTTCGATCACCTCCTTTTTCATGGGTTCCGGTGGCACATCGGTGATGACGCCGTTGGCATCGACATAAGCAATCATGTCCTCAAAAGAGCTGGGGGATTGCTGTTTGCGATCCTCTTTGCGTTGTAACTTCTCTTTCTTCTTCTGTCTCTTGTTCTTTTCGATCTCTTTTTTGTTGAATGAATTTGATCTTGCCATTTATACGTTTACAGTTTTGTTATTTATTGTTTTGTTATTTAAAAATTCATATTTCTATAAAAACCTGCTACCTGTCACCAGCTGATCGTTGATCGCTGAAAGCTAAAAACCCAAACCGCTTCGCCTAAAAAGCTGATCGCTGAAAGCTCAAACCCGAACCGCTGCCCCTGCAAAGCTTCCACCTCCAAAGCTGATCGCTGAAAGCTCAAACCCGAACCGCTGCCCCTGCAAAGCTTCCACCTAAAAAGCTGAAAGCTGAAAGCTGACCGCTGAAAACCTAATTCGCAATCGGGAGCACCCTGCCGGTAAGCTTCTGGATATCTTTCAGCATCACCTTCTCGTCAGTAGCACAGAATGTGAGTGCTGTTCCCTTGTTGCCGGCTCTGCCGGTACGTCCGATACGGTGTACATAGGTCTCCGCCACATCGGGCAGGTCGTAGTTGATCACTATATCGAGCTGATCGATATCGATCCCGCGAGCGGCGATATCGGTGGCGATAAGCACCTGTGTTGTGTGCGACTTGAAGTTGGTGAGCGCGCGTTGTCGTGCGTTCTGCGATTTGTTCCCGTGAATAGCCTCACTGCCGATACCGGCCTTGCTGAGCGAACGGGCGATCTTGTCTGCTCCATGTTTCGTACGGGAGAAAACCAGCACCGATTTACGCCTCTCTCTCTTGAGCAGGTCGATAAGCAGATCTTTCTTCTCCGGTTTTTCCACGAAGTAGATAAACTGCTCGATGGTGTCCACCACCGACGAGGTGGGATCGACCTCTACCCTCACCGGATTATGCAGGATAGAACGCGAGAGCACGGTGATAGAGGAGGGCATGGTGGCCGAGAAAAAAAGCGTCTGTCGCTCCCTTGGCAGGAGAGGCAGCAGTCGCTTGATATCGTGGATAAAGCCCATGTCGAGCATCCTGTCCGCCTCATCCAGCACGAAATGGCGGATGGCATGCAGACTGATATAGCGCTGGTTGATCAGGTCGAGCAGACGTCCCGGCGTGGCGACCAATATGTCGACACCCGCCTTGAGCGCGCTTACCTGTGCATGTTGTTTCACGCCGCCATAGATCACGCAATGACGGATACCGGTGTACGTTGTGTACTCTCTGATGCTGTCGTTGATCTGGATGGCCAGCTCACGGGTAGGTGTTAGGATCAATGCTTTGATCTCTCTTCTTTTTCCATGGGTCTTGTCCAGATACAATTGCTGAATGATGGGGAGTGCGAAGGCGGCAGTCTTTCCTGTGCCTGTCTGTGCCAATCCGAGGATATCGCGGTTTTGAAGCGCCGGAATAATGGCTTTTTGCTGTATGGGTGTGGGAGTAGTATATCCTTTTTCTTCAAGAGCCCTCAAGATAGGCTCAATTAACTCTAATTCTTTAAATGTCATCTAATGTTTTTAAGCCGCCATATTTGTGGGCAGCAGTTATTTTAATTCACTTAAACCGGCCGTTTCCTGCAATGGCATCAATAAGTATTGATTATCAGGGACGTGCCTTTTTTAACAAATGGTGGGGGAAGAACTGTATAAGTAGAACCTACACGCGAATTGTTACAGGGTGCAAAGATAATCAAAATATTTCATTCCACCGTGTTATTCAGCTATTTTCCGCTATTATGACACGCTTTACCATCCCGTTTGTCACTATTACTGACTCCTCCCGTTAGTCTCCGTTACATTCCTCCTTCCGTTAGTCACTGTTGCATTCCCCTCTCGTTAGTCACGGTTGCAGGTGCCGCGGCGAACAATAGATCATCCGCATATCATCTCAAAATATTCAACTTTCGCATATATCCCCGCAAAACATTGACAGTAGAAAGATTTGGCTGTATACGCAACACATGCGAAAGTTCAGTCCAAAATATATTTTTATACTACCTCAAAAAGCCGTTTCTTTGCAGAAAATTTACACTGATGCTCTCAATTGAAAATCTCACTGTTGAATTTGGCGGATTCACACTTCTCGACAAGATATCGTTCGTACTGAATAAGAACGAACGGGTGGCGCTCGTGGGTAAAAACGGCGCCGGCAAGTCGACCCTGCTGAAGATCATGGGGGGACTGCAAAAGCCGTCGCAGGGTAACGTCTCCTTCCCCAAGGAGGTCTCCATCGGCTACCTTCCGCAACAGATGACGCTGGATAACAGTCGCACCGTACGTGAGGAGGCATCGATGGCTTTCGAGCATCTGCAGATGATGGAGCGGGAGCTGGAACAGCTGCACGGGGAGATGGCGGAGCGCACCGACTACGAGTCGGAGGCTTACCACGGGGTGATTGAGCGGGCTACCGACCTGCAGGAGCTGCTGCAGATGTCGGGCATCCACAATTTTGAGGCGGAGGTGGAGAAGACACTGATGGGACTGGGCTTTGTGCGGGAGGATTTCGAACGACCGACCAACGAGTTCAGCGGCGGCTGGCGCATGCGTATTGAGCTGGCGAAGATCCTGCTGCAGGCACCCGACGTGCTGCTGCTGGATGAGCCTACCAACCACCTCGATATTGAGTCGATACAGTGGCTGGAGCACTTCCTCGCCACGCACGCTAACGCGGTGATGCTGGTGTCGCACGACCGTGCTTTCCTCGATGCCGTCACCAACCGCACCATAGAGATACTGCTGGGTAATATCCACGACTACAAGGTGAGCTACACGAAGTATGTGGAGCTGCGCCAGGAGCGCCGCGAGCAACAACAGCGGGCTTATGAGAATCAGCAGAAGCAGATAAAGGTGACGGAAGATTTTATTGAACGGTTCCGGTACAAGGCGACCAAGTCGAATCAGGTACAGTCGCGCATCAAGCAGCTGGATAAGATTGACCGTATTGAGGTGGATGAGGTGGACAGCGCACGTCTCAGCCTTAAGTTCCCACCCGCACCACGCTCAGGCTCCTACCCTGTGATTATGGAGGATCTATCGAAAAGATATGGCGATCATCTTGTGTTCAAAGAGGTGACGCTCACCATCGAAAGGGGTGAGAAGATCGCTCTCGTGGGAAAGAACGGGGAGGGTAAGTCCACCCTGGTGAAGTGCATCATGCAGGAGATAGAGCACGGCGGCAAGCTGGAGCTGGGACACAATGTGAAGATCGGCTACTTCGCCCAGAACCAGGCGCAGCTGCTGAATGAAGATCTGACAGTGTTCGAGACCATCGACTATGTGGCGGTGGGCGATATACGCTCCAGGATAAGGAATATACTGGGTGCCTTCATGTTCGGCGGTGAAGCCTCGGAGAAGAAGGTGAAGGTGCTGTCTGGCGGCGAACGGAGCCGCCTGGCGATGATACGCCTCCTGCTGGAGCCGGTGAACCTGCTTATCCTCGATGAGCCGACCAACCACCTCGACCTGGCATCGAAAGATGTGCTGAAGAAGGCGATAAGCACGTTCGACGGCACGGCCATCATCGTGTCGCACGACCGTGACTTCCTCGACGGGCTGGTGGATAAGGTCTATGAGTTCGGTGGTGGTAAGGTGACAGAACATATGGGTGGCATCTACGACTTCCTCGCGAAGAAGAAGCTGGATACACTGCAACAGCTGGAGCTCTCTGCATCGACAACAAAAAAAGAGGAGAAAGAGGAGCAACCATCGGAGAACAAGCTCTCCTACCGCGAGCAGAAGGAACAGAACCGTAAGCAGCGCAAGATAGAGAAGCAGGTGGAAGAGGCAGAGAACAAGATCAGCAAACTGGAGGAGAAACTCTCGGCGATGGAGACGGAGCTGGCCACACCCGAAGGGGCATCGAACGTGGAGCTGCTGCAGCAGTACCTGGGGACGAAAGGACAACTGGAAAAGGCAATGAACAATTGGGAACGATGGACGTTAGATTTGGAAAGCTGACTACTGATTACTGAACTTTAAACATCAAAATAATGGCCAATTTAAGTAAATTCATATTAAACAAAATCTTCGGATGGAAGGTTATCAACGAATATCCGCTCGTGCCCAAATGCGTGATGGCGGTGGCACCGCATACCAGCAACTGGGATTTCGTGATGGGAAAGCTGGCCTACTCATCCCTGGGTCGTCAGGCCAACTTCCTGATCAAGGAGGAGTGGTTTTTCTTCCCCTTCAACATCTTCTTTAGCAGGATAGGTGGAATACCGGTGAGGAGAGGTCGCAGCGGATCACTTACTGACACACTGTCCAAAGAGTTTCAGGAGAGGGAATGGATGCACCTGGGTATCACTCCTGAAGGTACACGCAAGCCGGTGAAGGAGTGGAAGAAAGGGTTCTATTTTATCGCCATGAAAGCGAAGGTGCCCATCATTCTGATCGGACTCGATTACGGCAGGAAAGAGGCCAGGGTGCTCGATCTGTTCTATCCTACGGGCGACTACAGGAGAGATATCGTGGAGATCAAGGCTCACTACCAGGATATCCAGGCGAAGAAACCGGAGAATTTTATTTTGTAATAATTCGTTGGAATGTTTAGTTACTTCCCGTCTGTTTTTACAAATCCTCCCCAAAATCAAACGACAACTGAACACCATCGGCCAGCAGGATCCCCTGGTCCGCATCGGCATTCCTGAGAGTGAGTCCCATCAGGCGGATTTTTCTCTCGAGGAAGTCATCGGCCTGCAGCAGTAGCTCCTTACCCAGATCGAACAGCTCCTCATAGGTGCGGATATAATGCCCCACGGTGCGACTGCGGGTGATAATAGTGAAATCGGCGTACTTGATCTTCAGCGTGAGCGTCTTGGCAAGGAACTTTTTCTTCTCCGTACGACGATGTACCTCACGGGCGATCTGATCGAGCGCGGCGAGGATATCGACCATCTCCTCCAGATCATCGGCATAGGTCTCCTCGGCACCGAGCGACTTACGCACTCTCTCCGACTCCACCTCCCGCTCATCGATACCCCGTGCAAAATGATAATAGGCGATCCCCGCCTTGCCGAACTCACGCACCAGGTCGATCTCTGTCCACTGCTTCAGATCATTTCCGGTGTGGATACCCAGCTCCGCCATCTTCTTGGCTGTCACCTTCCCCACCCCGAAGAACTTATTGACCGGCAGCTTTTCCACAAAAGCCTCCGCCTGCTCGGGCTCAATGACGAACTGTCCGTTCGGCTTCCTGTAATCGGAAGCAATCTTGGCAAGGAACTTATTGTATGAGACACCGGCCGAGGCGGTGAGACGCGTACGGCTCTGGATCTTCTGCCTGATCTCTTTGGCGATCAATGTTGCGGAGCGGTTCCCCTTGTGGTTGACCGTGACATCAAGGAAAGCCTCGTCGAGGGAGAGCGGCTCTACCATATCGGTGTACTCAAGAAAGATCTGCATGATCTGGTTGGAGACAGTGCGGTAAAGATCGAACCGCGGCATCACGAAGATGAGATGGGGACATTTGCGCAGCGCCGTGACCGATGGCATGGCAGAGTGGACGCCATACTTACGTGCTTCATAACTGGCAGCCGCGACCACGCCCCTCTTCTCCCCATAGCCCACAGCGACGGGCTTACCGCGATAGTCGGAATTGTCGCGTTGTTCGATGGAGGCATAGAAGGCATCCATATCCACATGAATTATCTTGCGGTTCATAGGGGCAAATATACCTTCATTTTTTTGAATTTCATAGTATTAGATCGATTATTCAATCACTTTTTTAACTACTAAAACCAAACGAAACCCCTGCCACAATTTTACTGCAGCAAAATAATTGAGAAGTAGCTCTATGTCTGCCTCCGGCGAACTTCAGGTGAACTTCCGGTGTTCAATCCTATTCCGGTCAGTCAGGAACAGATATTCAGATATCAACCCAACAGATTCTTGAACACTTCGTAGACCAGAAAAGCAGGCCAGACGATCGCTTTGAGGAATCCCACTACTCCTATCCAGAATGTTGTTGCAGTAGAAATAAAATAGACGGCTGCACCAATCAGTCCCAGTCCATAGACAGCATCCCCTGCGGAGCCGCTTTTTTGCGTTTTATCACACATCATATTACTTGTTTAATTAAATGAATGAATAGAACTTTTGCATAAATGCTTTTCAACCAAAATAAAATAAATGCACATTGATTGCTTATTGCAAAAGTAGTAAAATAGAACAAGAACAGACAAAAAATGTAAAATTTTAATATTCAGCCGAACAGCAAGAACCAACCCGGTGAAGAACCTGAGATCGGATTGAACCGGATGCACGCTTAGGAATGCAATCCTATCTATTTGAATTCTTTGATGCGTATGTTCCGGTACTCCACCTTCATGGGAGGCCCCACATGCACCTGCACACCTATCAGACCGGAAAAGCTTTGGTGAAGGGTATCATTGTCGGTCACATCGCTCATAAGTATATTGTTGATGTAATGCTGCATCCGATTGCCTCTGACAACAATGTGACAATCATTCCAGTCACCATTACGGATGTGCGTACTGAGTGAGTCGGGGTTCCCCAACGATCCGGTTACCTGCACGTTTTTCCATGCATTGTGCGCAATATTGCTTTGCAACAAGTCTGCAGACTCCGCGTCTGCCGGAGGTTGAACTGTTACTATCTGTCCGCGGTAGGCAAGTGTGGTGCGTTTACGTTCTTCGTAGTTCTGGCCGGTGTACAGGTTTTGCCCGTCGATGTCACACTGATAACCTCTCAATGCAAAGGGGATGCCCTCCACCGGCTCGCTGCGGTAGTTGATGCCACTGTTACCATTCTCTGAGATCCTGAACGCCAGCTTCAATTCGAAATCACCCGGTGTTCCTCCTCTCCATATGATAAAGGTGTTACGGTCAAGTATCGTCGATGGCGTAATTTCTCCCACCAGTGAACCGTTCTCCACCCTCCAGTAGGTGGAATCTCCTTCCCAGTCATGGAGTGTCTCCCCGTCAAATATCGGAATAAAACCCTCATTATCGGGCGGCAGTGACTTCCTCTCCGGGGTTGTTTTCACTATCTGAGAGAGAACGATAAGGATAATCACCACTAGAAACAGAAGAGTGATGATCACGGTGCGGTTGAATACTTTGAGATGCTTCATAATTATTTGAATTAACTTCTTTGGATAAAGATAATTCAAAATTATTTGCCGGAATAAAAAACAATTAAAAAAACCTATTATCTTTGTCACTACTAACAAGTTTGGATGTTTAAAAACAGTTCGGATCGGGTATAGTAAATAACCTTTGCACCTTCGGCAAAAGGTTATCACTCAGTTTTACTCAGGCAGACTCCTGCCGGAGTTATTTCCATATATTTATATTAACAAAAAGTGATATGTCTACAGGTCCGAATAACGCCTGTTGTTTCACATTATCCAAACAGTAAACATCATGAGTAACGAAAATAGTTCGATACACGATTTCGATTTCAACCTGATCTGCGAATATTTCTCCAACGTTGAACGACAGGGTCCGGGAAGTCCCGAAGTAACCCTGAAGGCGCTCAGCTTCATTGAGTCACTCACAGAAACTGCCCGCATCGCCGATATCGGATGCGGCACCGGTGGACAGACCATGACGCTGGCACAGCACTGCCCGGGACAGGTCACCGGCATTGATCTCTTCCCCCTCTTTATCGATCTCTTTAACCGTAATGCGGAATCGCTGAACCTGCCACACAGAGTGCGAGGGATCACAGGTGATATGACAAACCTACCGTTTCAGGAAGATGAGCTGGATCTGATCTGGTCGGAGGGAGCGATCTATAATATCGGTTTTGAGAAGGGACTGAACGAGTGGCGGAGGTTTCTGAAAAGAGGCGGGTTCATTGCCGTATCGGAAGCCTCCTGGTTCACGCCGGAGCGTCCTGCTGAGATCCACGATTTCTGGGTGGATGCCTATCCGGAGATCGACACCATCTCCCGTAAAGTGTCACAGATGGAGAAAGCTGGCTATATACCCGTGGCGACCTTTATCCTGCCGGAAAACTGCTGGACTGACCATTTCTATACTCCGCAGGTTGCCGTGCAGGAGATGTTCCTGCAGCAGCATGCGGGCAACCCCACGGCGGAGATGCTTGTCCGGGAACAACGTCGTGAGAAAGCGCTGTATGACCGCTACAAGGAGTACTATGGTTATGTCTTCTATATTGGGAAGAAGATCTGACACTTGATTGGGAGCAAGTTCTGATACTCATTTGGAAGAAAATATGAGATCATTCTTAAGGAGGGTAAATCTCAATGTGATTTACCCTCTTTTTACCTCTGTTCCTATTTGCATTCAATTTTAAACCGGCAATACAAAATGAGATAATTCCGATCCTGAGAAAACCACCTTCTTACCAAATTATTTTAAAAAAAATCATTTTACAGGAATTTATATTCACTTTGCCCAAATTTCAAATACCATTTATATATTTGCAAAGAAAATGGGCTGTTTGTACGGATGATGTGTCTCATTTCCTGAATCACCGTTTAACCCGTTTTCGATTGAAAGAGCAAGCAAGATCAAATAAAAATCTTCGACAATGGAAACAACAAGATACATCGCGCTGTTGCGGGGGATTAACGTGGGCGGCAACAACATCATCCGGATGACCGACCTGAAGGCATCGTTCGAAGAGCTGGAATTCCGGGATGTCGTGACTTATATCCAAAGCGGAAACGTGCTGTTTACAACAACGGAACAGGATAAACAGGTGCTGATTGACAGGATTGAACAGCATTTGTCAGGGCGATTTGCATACCAATCGAAGATCGTCCTGATATCAATGGAACACTTGCGCAGGATAGTGGAGTCGGCACCCGCAGACTTCGGCGATCATCCCGATGAATACCGGTACAATGTACTGTTTCTGAAAGAACCACTGACGACCCGTGAAGCGCTGCAATCCATACGAATCAAAGAGGAAGTGGATCAGGTGTGGGAAGGAGAAGAGGTGCTCTATTTCTCCCTGCTAATAAGCAGGGCAACACAGAGCTACCTCTCAAAAATCGTGGGACAGCCTATCTATAAATCTATTACCATACGTAACTGGAACACCACCACGAAGCTGCTTAAGAAATAAGCGGATGCCGGATCGCTGAAAACAGGCCTATTCTGATTACAGGAATTAAGACCGAAAACCAGAGAAAATGAAGCCTCTTTGCATTACTGCGCATAAAATTTCTCCAGCCGTTCAATTTCCGGTTGAAAAAGAGGGATGGTCTTTTTGGTCACCTTCTGCCATTTGTCTGTGGTGAGAGGTATTAATTCGCTTGTTATCGGCGTGAAAAATCAGTTAATACGATATTTAATAAAAATATTTTGATTGAAAATTTTCGAAAAATATTGTTTATCAAAACAATATACTTTATCTTTGTTAGCGCAACAGACATTGCAGTAATCACGGTTGCACTATTTAAATAGATATGAAACGAGCATGAACCATCGGTCAGCGTAGCTAAAAATAGTTACACCCAGACCCAGGAATATGAATTACGAAGTAATCGACGTAGACAATATTTGCGAAACAACGTTCGACAACCGAAAGGGAGTCAATTCCATAGTCCATAAAAAGTAAAAAATAATAATCGTATGCAATTTTACGACAGAAAATCTGAAATAGAGACACTGCAGCAAATTGAAGCACGATCAGCGATTTCCGCACAGATGACAACGATAGTTGGTCGTCGTCGTGTAGGAAAAACAACTTTGTTGAAACAGGCATTCAACGCTACACCGGTATTGTATTTTTTTATTGCGAAGAAAAATGAGGTATTGCTTTGCGAAGAATTTAACCGCGAAGTGCAAGAAAAACTGAAGGTGCCATTAGGTAGTTTCAATCGTTTTGCAGATCTTTTTAAAGTATTAATGCACCTTTCAGAGCGCATTCACTTTACGCTCATATTGGATGAATTTCAGGAATTCAACAGTATCAATAACAGTCTGTTTAGCGAGATGCAAAATATTTGGGATACATATAAAGAGAAAAGCCATATCAACTTAATTTTATGCGGTTCCATTTATTCGTTGATGAAGCGAATTTTTGAAAATTCAAAAGAACCCTTGTTCGGAAGAGCAACACATAAGATCGTGCTAAAGCCATTTACCATCGCCACAATAAAAGATATTTTGCATGATTATTCCCCCACTTATACAAACGAAGATCTGTTGTTTTTCTTTATGGTTACAGGCGGTGTGGCAAAATACATCGAACAATTAGTTATTCGTCGGGCATTTACCAAAGAGACAATACTGGATACTATTTTCAGGGAAGATTCTTTTTTCCTTGATGAAGGACGTGATGTTCTAATCAACGAATTTGGCAAAGATTACGGAAACTACTTTTCTATACTATCATTGATTGCCTCCTCTAAAACTGACAGAGGAGCCATTGAAAGTATACTCAATATTTCGGTTGGCGGATATTTAGAAAAACTCGAAAAAGAATACAGCATTATTACCCGCTTACGTCCTTTAATGGCAAAAGAAGGCAGTCGCAACAATAAATACCGGATAGAAGATAATTTTTTAAACTTTTGGTTTCGTTTTATTTATAAATACCGAAGCGCGATTGAAATTTCCAATTTGCAATATGTGAGAGATATTGTTGAACGCGATTATACCATTTATAGCGGTTTGATACTCGAAAAATATTTTCGTTATCAGATGATTGAATCCAGGCAATATTCAACTATTCAAGGTTATTGGAATAATAAGAATGAAAATGAGATTGATATTATAGGAGTAAACGAAATGGAAAAAAGAATTATCTTTTGTGAAGTGAAACGTAATCGAAACAAGATAAACATGGAATTGCTGCACACGAAAGCAACAGAAATAGCCGGAAAGTTCCCCACTTTCACGAAAGAATATAAAGGTCTCTCATTAGATGATATGTAAAAAATCTGATACTAATTATAGATGTTGAGTCCGTCGTTGGAAGCCTCGTTTACCAGACTTATCCTTCCCGGCGGAGTCGAAGTAAGTTTTCAGATCTCCGAAACCACACTGGTCAAGCCAATCTTCGGCATTACTCAATGCCTTAGAATGGATTTTTCAGAAAGAAACGAAAAAATGATGAGTGATAA
>JAENWZ010000130.1 GCA_016649795.1 Proteiniphilum sp.
AGATAGAGATACTGAAAACGATCAAGGGGCACAATAACAGATTTACCGGGCAACGACCGCTAAGCCTTCGGGAACATGCCGCAATAAACGTACTAATCAACAAAGGTATACTCGAAGAAACAGGGGATATTTCATCGGGAAAAAGAGCCTCTCTGACTATTGCTGACATAGATTTACTGCATGAACTGGAGTGATAGCTTTTAGGAGTAACCGTTTGATTTTTTCAATAGTATGATGTAAATTTTAATTACCTGAAAGATGAAACCACCAAAAATTGGCAAACAGACCCTTTTGCGAGACAATCCTATATCGGAAATATCCTTTGATAAGTACATCAAAGAGGTATATGAAAGAGATGAAAATGAAAACCCTCTTTACACAGGCAGATATTTTCTGATACTGAATGAAGGAAACAGAAGTGTGGTGAAAGCGACGAAACTCCTTGAATCCAGATTCGGGTTTACTGTGGCCAACACGGCCGATTTCGTGACGGAGTCGCTGAATGAAAGTAAGATAAAGGATGCCAATGCCCTCTTTTACAATGACCTGGGTATAGCCCTCGTGGATATTGAAGCGGATCAGATAGAGCTGTTGGAATCATCCCGCCAGGATTATCTCATTGAACCGGAAAAAGTGGTTTATATTCCTGACGATATCCCGGCAGAAACAGATGAGGTTTCTGCCTGGGGGATCGAAATTACAGAAGCACTCTATTCCCAGTTTACCGGAGACGGCATAAAGGTAGCAGTGATAGATACCGGTTTTGATACCGGCCATCCCGATTTTGCGGGAAGGCTGATCACAACCAGCTCTTTTGTTCCCGATGGGACCGTCAAAGATTTGCATGGGCACGGCACGCATTGCATTGGTACGGCTTGCGGCTCATTCGACATGGACGGTGTACGGTATGGAGTGGCCCCGGGTACGCATATATATGCCGGGAAAGTGTTAAGCAATGAGGGCAGTGGTGCACAGGCATGGGTGCTGGACGGGATGACGTGGGCGGCCAATAACGGATGCAAAGTGCTCTCCATGTCATTTGGCTCGAGAGTTTTTGCGGGACAGAGTTACGACGTAGCCTATGAAAGAGCCGCGCAGTTTGCCCTTTCAAAAGGTACGGTAATCGTTGCCGCTGCCGGCAATGAGAGCAGGCGTTCAAAAAACCGGTTTTACCCTGTAGGTAGTCCGGCCGATTGTCCCTCAATTCTAGCGGTGGGAGCACTCGATCAGGCACTGGATGTAGCTGATTTCTCTAACCGGGCAATCAACCCGAAGGGACTGGTGGATGTGGCGGCTCCCGGGGTGTCTGTCTACTCTTCCTGGATCATGCCTGTAAGGTATCGCACCATCTCGGGTACAAGCATGGCAACACCGCATGTGGCAGGCATCTTTGCGCTTCTTTTCGAGAAATTTCCTGATGCCACCCCACTGATGGCAGAGAAGGAGTTGAGAGACATGGCCAGAAGTTTATCTATATCGCCGGAAGATGTGGGTGTCGGTCTATCCATTGCACCATAATAAAGTGATGATACAGATAGTAATTACTATATCAGAGATCTATTTAGACCAGTTGAGTATTGTGGCTGAAAACCTGCGTGAAGATGGTCTGATCATAACTCATCTCTATGATTTTGGGGTAATCATTGGTATGGCCGAGAAGGAGGTTATTCTTAAAATACGTAATCACAAAGAGATTATCTCCATGTCGGAAGAAAAAGAGGTAAATCTCACACCTCCGGAATCTGATATTCAATCTTTTCCGGACGTGTAGATCACACCCCGGATCATCCTGCCAGCCACAGTATGCAGGTATGCCGCTGAAAAGAGAGAATTGTTGTTAAGAAACGGATGCTCAGAAACAAAAAAACAGGCAAACATTTTGTGAATCCGTTTGAAAATAATATCTTTGCACTCGAAAAGAAAGAGGGAAGCAGGAAATACCGCTTCCTTTTTTGTTCATGACAGGTAATATGATCGAGAAAGAATTGCTTATCAACCTCACGGAGGAGTATCTGAAGGATTCACCCAACTACATGGTGGATCTCACTGCAGGTGCAGACAACTCCATCACTATTGAGATTGATAACGATCAGGGAGTGGACATAAGCGATTGTGTGGCCTTGAGCCGCCATCTGGAATCGAAGCTCGACCGCGAAACAGAAGATTTTGAGCTGACCGTCACATCGGCCGGACTCACATCTCCCTTCAAAACGAAACGTCAGTATAAAAAGTATGAAGGAAAAGAGGTTGAGGTACTCAGCAGAAACGGACAAAAAGTGACGGGGTTGTTGAAATCATCTGATGACGATGGTTTCAACATCACGATCACAAAAAAGGTAAAGCTCGAAGGGGCGAAACGTAAAACCGAAGTGGATGAAGAAGTCCACTTCGTGTATGATGAAGTAAAATATACAAAATATCTTATCAGATTTAAATAACAAATGGGCAAGAAGAAAGAAACCATAAGTCTCATAGATACATTTTCCGAATTCAACGAGCTGAAAAATATCGATAAAGCTACGCTAATCAGTGCGCTGGAGGAGTCGTTCCGCAACGTGATCTCGAAAACCAGCGGCACTGACGAGAACTACGATATCATCATCAATCCCGATAAGGGAGACCTTGAGATATGGCGCAACCGCACCATCGTGGAAGATGAGGAGCTGGAAGATCCCAACCTGGAGATCACCCTTTCGGAAGCGTTGAAGATTGACCCGGATTTTGAAGTGGGAGAAGAGGTTACCGATGAGGTACAACTCGAACATTTCGGCCGGCGTACCATCCTCAATCTTCGCCAGACACTGGCTTCAAAGATACTGGAGCTGGAGAAAGACAACCTTTACAACAAGTACAAGGAGAAGGTGGGTGAGATTGTATCGGGAGAGGTTTACCAGGTATGGAAGAAAGAGTTGCTGCTCCTCGACGATGAGCACAATGAACTGATTCTGCCCAAAACCGAACAGATACCCTCCGATTTCTTTCGTAAGGGAGAACATGCGCGTGCTGTAGTTGCCCGTGTAGAGAACAAGAACAACAATCCCAGAATTATTCTCTCACGCATTTCGCCCGTCTTCCTCGAACGTTTGTTCGAGCAGGAGATTCCTGAGATTGCCGACGGACTGATCACCATCAAAGGGATTGCCCGCATTCCCGGCGAACGAGCCAAGGTAGCCGTAGAAGCTTATGACGACCGTATCGATCCGGTAGGTGCATGCGTGGGGATGAAAGGATTCCGTATTCATGGTATCGTACGTGAACTGCGCAACGAAAATATTGACGTGATCAACTACACCAACAACACCACGCTCTTTATTCAGCGTGCATTAAGTCCGGCAAGGATCAACTCCATCACAGTGAAGGAGGAGGAGCATCACGCTGAGGTATTCCTCAATCCTGAGGAGGTATCGCTTGCCATCGGAAAAGGTGGGGCCAATATCAAACTGGCATCCATGCTTACCGGTTACAATATAGAGGTGTTCCGTGATATCGACGAGGTGGACGAAGAGGACATCTACCTGGATGAATTCCGTGATGAGATTGACGGTTGGGTAATTGACCAGTTGAAAAAGATTGGTTGTTCTACCGCTAAAAACGTACTGGCAACAAGCCGGGAGAAACTGATCAAAGAGGCCGATCTGGAAGAGACGACTGTAGATGAAGTACTGGCCGTCCTGCGTTACGAGTTTGATGATGAGGAGGAGGATGCTGAAACGGAGACAGAGACTGATGTAGAGACTGATGCAGATGCAGAGACAGATGCAGATGTAGATACAGATACAAATGCTGAAACTGAAACGGACACAGAGACAGATACTGATGCTGATGCTGAAACGGACGCTGAAACAGAGACAGATGGTGATGCTGATGCTGATGCTGATGCTGAAAACCCAACTCTGCCTGAGAAGCATTAGACTCATCCGGATAACTAACGGATGATTCGACATAACAATACTGTTCACAACATATTAAGAGAGAAAAGGATAGAAGAGATATATGCCTATTAGATTAATAAAAGTATCGAAAAATTTGAATGTGGGAATCAACAGCCTTGTTGAATTTCTGCACAAGAAAGGTATTGAAATAGAAGCAAATCCTAACGCTAAAATTGAGGATGAACAGTATGATATACTGATCGCTGAGTTCGGTAAAGACAAAAATATTCGCATAGTGGCTACTGAGACACGCGAAAAAATGCATCGCCGTGATGAGAAGCGTGAAACTGTGGCCATAGAGGGATATGAACTACCAGAAGAACCGGCTCCCAGGAAAAAAGCAGAGAAAGAGACCATCGAAACGGAGATACCGAAGGAGATGAAGCCTCATTTCAACGTAGTGGGCAACATCGATTTGGAGAACCTCAACAAAAAGAAAACAGAACCGAAGAAGGAAGAACCTGTTGAAGAAAAGAAACAGGAAGCGAAAAAACAGGCCTCACCAATTGAAAAAGAGACAATACCCGAACCGGTTGAAGAGGTAATCCTTCAACCTGAACCTGTGGTGGAAAAACCAGCCACCACGAAGGTATCTGAGGAAGAGATTGCAGCAGTGGCAGCGGAAGAAAAAATCGACACCGAAAAGGTGGAGGAAGTGAAAACAGAAGTGGTTGAGAAAGCTGAAACCGAAGTAGTGAAAGAGATCTCTGCGAAAGAGGCAACTGCAGAAGAGGTAACTGCAGAAGAGGTAGTTGTGGAAGAAGTAACTGCGGAAGAGACTAATATGAAAGAGGGTAATGCCGAAGAGGAAGCTACGGAAGAAGAAGCAGAAACCAACGAGATAGCAGCAGAAGAAGAGTTTTCAGAAGTGGAAGGACCCAGAACAGACAAACTGTTCCGTCTAAATAAGAATAAGCTGGAGTCGAATATTGTGGTGAAAGGATCTATCGATCTGGACGCGATCAACGACCGCACCCGTCCTCCCAGAAAATCAAGAGCCCAGCGTAAAAAAGAACGACTGGAGCGCGAACAGAAAGTTGTCGACGGCAAGAAGCTGAAAGATGAAAAGGTGAAACTGCTGAAAAAAGAGGCGATTGATGAAAAGAAGAAACAGTCAGTCACCGCTGACAGCGATGAGGATAGCAAAAAGAAAAAACGCAAGCGTATCCGTACGAGCAAGGTAAATATCGATAAACCCACAACTAGCAACCAGTCATCGAGAGGTGACAGGAAGCCTTCACTCAGAAAACTTGTCAAGACTGAGGTGAATGAGGTTGATGTACAAAAACAGATCAAGGAGACTCTTGCACGCCTCACGGAGAAAAAAGGTAAAAAGGGAGGAGTAAAATACAGACGCGAGAAACGCGAAGCCAGTGCACATAAGCATCAGGAAGAGCTCAAACAGCAAGAGAAGGAAAGTCGTGTATTGCAATTAACGGAGTTTGTTACCGCAAACGACCTGGCGAACATGATGAATGTCCCCGTAACCAATATAATCTCCACCTGTATGAGTATGGGTGTGATGGTGGCCATCAACCAGCGTCTTAATGCCGAGACCATCAACATTGTTGCAGAAGAGTATGGCTTTAAGACCCAGTTTGTGAGTGCAGAAGTGATTGAGGCTATTGCAGAAGAGGTGGATGATCCGGGAAATTTGATTCCACGTCCTCCTATCGTCACAGTGATGGGACATGTGGACCACGGTAAGACATCGCTGCTTGACAGCATTCGTAGTACCAACGTGATTGCCGGAGAAGCAGGAGGTATTACGCAGCATATAGGGGCATACAATGTACAACTGGAAGATGGCCGTAAGATCACCTTCCTCGACACACCGGGTCACGAGGCGTTCACGGCCATGCGTGCTCGTGGTGCCAAAGCAACCGACGTGGCCATCATATTAGTGGCTGCCGACGACAATGTGATGCCGCAGACGGTGGAAGCAATCAACCATGCCGGTGCGGCAGGTGTACCCATTGTATTCGCCATCAACAAAATAGATAAACCCGGGGCCAATCCCGAAAAGATAAAAGAGAAACTTGCCGAGATGAATTACCTTGTAGAGGATTGGGGAGGTAGTTACCAGTCACAGGATATTTCGGCTAAACAAGGTATCGGTATCCAGGAGTTACTTGAAAAAGTACTGCTCGAAGCAGATATGCTGGAGCTCAAGGCCAATCCTAACCGCAGAGCCAGCGGCTCCATCATCGAGTCGGAGCTGGATAAAGGACGGGGCTATATCTCTACGGTACTTGTGGAAAACGGCACCCTCCATCAGGGTGACATCGTGCTGGCAGGGGCTTATTTCGGTCGTGTGAAGGCGATGTTCAACGAGCGTAATCAGCGCATCGAAGAGGCCAGACCGGCTGAACCGGCCCTGATCCTTGGACTGAACGGAGCACCACAGGCAGGCGACACCTTCAACGTGATGGAAACAGAACAGGAAGCCCGCTCTATTGCTAACCGTCGTGAGCAACTGCAGCGTGAACAATCACTGCGTACGCAGAAGATGCTCACACTAGATGATATCGGCCGCAGGATTGCCATTGGTAACTTCCAGCAATTGAACATCATCGTGAAAGGTGATGTGGACGGATC
>JAENWZ010000369.1 GCA_016649795.1 Proteiniphilum sp.
CCATTTTCTTCATCAGAAAGCTGGCATTCATATTGATGGCAATACCTTCCTGCAGTTGATAGTCAAAAGTCAGGAGATCACCCTCTCTATCTTCTCATGGGCCAACAGCTTGTAGGAGTGAATTCTTTCTTGAATGGTCATCTTTTTATACATCTTGATCAGGATGATTTTCTCTTATTCCTTTCCTCACAAATGTATGATTTTCCTTTGAAAAACCCGCAGTGGGTAAACGGAAATTTAAAACCTCTCAGAAAAAATAGTAGGCATAAATTGTGTCGTTAAAAATAAATCCATTATCTTTGTTGCAACAAAACAATAAAATGATACAAAACATGTTCCATCATCATCATTTTCATACTTGCAATCAGGCGAGATGAGATAGATATGTACGAACGTTAAAGTCTATATTTATACACCCGTCTGAATAACATCAGGCGGGTTTTTTGTTAAAAACAGGCTGATCTTATTCGACAAAACGAACAGACCAATGGAAAAAATTAAAATTGCGATCCAGAAAAGCGGCCGTCTGAGCGAGAAATCGCTCGACCTGCTCACCGAATGCGGCATAAGAGTATCTAACGGCAACCGCAAACTAAAAACCGATGCACGTAACTTCCCCATGGAGATCTTCTTCCTTCGTGATGATGATATCCCTCAATATGTGGAACAGGGTGTGGCCGACATCGGCATCCTGGGTGAAAATGAAGTGTGGGAGAAAGAGAAGGATGTCGAGGTGGTGGAGAAGCTGGGCTTCGGCAACTGCCGTCTCTCGCTGGCCATACCGAAGGACGAACAGTACACGGGACTGGATTATTTCAACGGCAAGCGCATTGCCACCAGCTACCCAAAGATTCTCGATAAGTTCTTTCAGGTAAAAGGCATCGATGTGACGATCGAGGAGCTGGGAGGCAGCGTGGAGATTGCCACCGGCATCGGCCTTGCCGACGGTATTTTCGATATCGTCAGCACCGGCAGCACACTGATCATGAACGGACTGAAAGAGGCGGAGACGATCATCAAAAGTGAAGCGGTACTGATCAGCAACAAGAACCTCTCCCCAGCGAAAGCAGCACTGCTGGAGCAGCTGCTGTTCCGCATCAAATCATTCAAAAACGGACAGGGTAAGAAATATGTGCTGCTGAACGCCCGCAACGAAGTGATCCCTGATATTGTGAGACTGTTACCCGGCATGCGTTCACCCAGCATCCTCCCGTTGGCCGATGAAGGGTGGAGCAGCGTCCACTCGGTGATCAGCGACGATGATTTCTGGGAGATCATCGACGAGCTCAAGCGGCACGGTGCCGAAGGCATCCTCGTTGTTCCCATCGAGAAAATGATACTTTAAAGATGATTCAATGATTCAATGATTATTAATCGGTAAATCAGTAAATCAATTATAATGAAAACAATATCCAATCCTTCCCAATCCAAGTGGAAGAAACTGACCGAACGTCCGCTGATTAAACAGCGCAAGCTGATGGACATGGTAGAGAAGATGTTCTACGATATCAATCGTAAGGGCGACAAGGCTGTGCTCTCCTACAGCCGTCAATTTGATTATGTCGGTCAGCAGTCGCTGGAGGTGGACCGGGAGACTGTCGCCAATGCAGGTGCGGTGATCCCGGAGCGCCTCAAACAGGCTATTGAGCTGGCACGAAAGAACATCGAGACATTTCACCTGTCACAACGGGAAGAGGTATGCAAGGTGGAGACAGCCCCCGGTGTCG
>JAENWZ010000261.1 GCA_016649795.1 Proteiniphilum sp.
ACATTCTATATTGACAAACCGGGAAAGCATACGTTACATATTAAATGCGGCGACCCCGGTATGGTGATTCAGAAAATCGTACTCGATTTCGGAGGGATGAAAAAATCATATACAGGGCCTGTAGTTTCAAAGGTTGAGTAATATCTTAAAACGAATAAAATGTACAAAACATCGCTACCTCTTTTAATCAGTTTTATCACTGCAATAGGGGTGCCTGCGAATCAGTCAAAGCCCAACGTGCTGATGATCATTGTGGATGATCTGCGCCCTGAACTGGGTTGTTACGGCGTGGACGCAATCCAAACACCGGTTATGGACTCGCTGGCGGGTCAGTCCCTGATGTTTCGCAATGCTTTTTGCAACACACCTGTAAGTGGCGCATCGAGAGCAAGTATGTTAACAGGTCTCTATCCTAAATTACCGGAACGGTTCTCTCATGCATTTACCTATGCTCAGAAAGATGCGCCGGAGGCCATCCCCATGCCACAATGGTTTAAGGATCATGGTTACCATACCGTCTCAAACGGTAAAGTGTTCCATAATATTGATGATCACGCCTCCGCCTGGTCGGAAGATCCGTGGAGGGTAAATATGGAGGGGTATGAATCTCACTGGGCTGTATATAATAAGTGGGAACTGTGGATGAGTGATGTCTCTGCCAGAACCATTCACCCAAAGACCATGCGCGGACCGTTTTACGAATCAGCAGATCTGCCTGACTCGGCCTATCAGGACGGTAAGGTGGCATTGAAAACCATCTCAGACCTGCGCAGGCTGAAAGAAAGTGGGGATCCTTTTTTTCTTGCCTGTGGTTTCTGGCGTCCACACCTGCCTTTTAATGCACCTAAGAAATACTGGGATCTTTATAACAGGGAGGAGATCCCGCTGGCCGACAACAACTACCGGTCTGAGAATTTACCCTCACAGGTGAGAACACCTACAGAGATCAACGCCTATGGAGGTGTCTATGACAAGTCGGAAGAGGCTTTTCAAAGAGTTGCCAAGCATGGTTATTATGCCTGCGTCAGCTATGTCGATGCACAGATCGGAAAAGTTCTCAGCGAACTGAAAGCTTTGTCACTTGAGGAATCAACAATTGTTATCATCTTTGGCGATCATGGGTGGCATCTGGGGGAGAACTCATTCTGGGGGAAGCATACCCTGATGAGGCGTTCCACACAGATCCCGCTCATTATTCATGTGCCCGGAACAAATTCCGGCGAGACCCTCTCTTTGGTTGAACTGGTGGATCTCTATCCCACACTCTGTGATTTAGCAGGTATCCCTCAACCCCAGGATCAGCTGCAGGGGAGAAGCTTTGCTCCTGTTTTCAGTGATTCCCGCTTTAAGACCAAGGATGCTGTATTTGTACAGTGGGGCAATGGAGATAATGCCATCAACAGCAGATACAGCTATGCTAAATGGATGAAGGATGGAGTGGTTGAGGCTGAGATGTTGTTCGACCATAAGATGGATCCGGATGAGAATCATAATATGGTAAAAAGTTCGGTGTATAAACCGATGAAGAACTATTTATCAGGCATGATTGATTATCTTCGGAGCAAGTTGTAATTTTATGCAGTGCTATATGGCTACTTTTTTAATGAATAACAAATGAACCAATCGTAAATTCAAACACAAAATGAGTCGTATTATCTGGATTTGTCTCTCCCTTTCCCTGTTACTTACCGGATGTAAGAGCCAGGATGAACCGGTTCCCTTCAGAAGAATGAAACAGGTCGATTTCTCCCATGTGAATATCACCGACTCTTTCTGGTCACCACGGCTGAGAAACCATGTGACCAACACACTGCCAGTATGTATTGACCAGATTGAGAACCAAACCGGCCGGATGCGCAATTTCGAAAATTCGGCCAACCGGGCAGGTGATCATTCCGGGATTTTTTATGACGACTCCGATGTTTACAAAGCACTGGAAGGGATAGCCTATAGTCTGATCAACAATCCCGATCCCGATCTGGAGAGAAAGGCGGATGAATGGATCGCCAAATTTGCTGCCGCGCAGGAGGAGGATGGTTACATCAACACATTCTATACGCTGACCGGCCTTGAGAAACGATGGAGCAATATGGACAAGCATGAGATGTATTGCGCCGGTCATATGATTGAGGCGGCAGTGGCCTATTACAAAGCTACCGGAAAGCGGGAACTGCTGGATGTCTCCATCCGTATGGCGGATCATATGATGGAACAGTTTGGTCCCGGAAAAAGAGCCTGGGTCCCCGGACATGAGGAGATTGAGCTTGCCCTGGTGAAGCTGTCTGATGTCACAGGTAACAGTGATTACCTCGATTTCTCTTACTGGCTGCTGGAGCAGCGCGGGCAGGGACACGGCTCAAAGGGAAGTGAGGGAGATTGGAATCCGCTCTACTACCAGGATCAGATTCCTGTGAGTGGGTTAAGCGGTATTACCGGACATGCCGTACGTGCCATGTATCTCTTTTGTGGTATGGCAGATGTGGAGGCACTGAAAAAGGATGCCGGTTATATGGAGGCCCTGGACCGCCTTTGGGATGATGTGGTTCTCACCAAGATGTACGTCACAGGTGGTATCGGATCTTCAAGACAAAACGAAGGTTTCACAGAACCCTATGATCTTCCCAATTACGAAGCCTATTGCGAAACCTGCGCTTCAGTAGGAATGGTTTACTGGAACTCACGGATGAATCAGTTGACAGGGGAGGGCAAATATGTGGATGTGCTTGAGCGCTCTATGTACAATGGAGCACTGGCTGGTGTTTCGTTGACCGGCGATCGGTTCTTTTACGTGAATCCGCTGGCATCACATGGTGATCATCACAGAAGGGAGTGGTACGGAACGGCTTGTTGCCCCAGTCAGATCTCCCGTTTCCTTCCCTCCATAGGGAGCTACATCTACGGTACCACTGACGATGCACTCTGGGTAAATCTGTATGTGGGAAGTATCACACGGGTGCCGGTAAATGGTGGTGAGATTACTCTCCGCCAGGAGACAAACTACCCCTGGGATGGTGAGGTGATCCTCACGGTCGGTTCTCTGCCTAAACCCCTGAAGAAGGAGGTGCGGCTGCGTATACCCGACTGGTGCAGATCGTATGGGGTTGCGGTGAAC
>JAENWZ010000069.1 GCA_016649795.1 Proteiniphilum sp.
CTTGAAAGAGATGAGCTCCTACTCCACGTCATTAAGTTCGCTTTCCGGCGGAAGGGCTTCCTTCTCAATGAAGTTCGCCAGTTACGAGCTTGTGCCGTCAGAGGTACAGGAGAAACTGCTGAAAACATACGAAGAGCAGGAGAAAGAGGATTAATAGCAGACCCTTTGATAGAGGTCTTTTACAAACTATGACTAAGGGCAGCCCATTTTGGACTGCCCTTATATTTTACAAAGGTTAGCTGATCGCTGAAAGCGAATATCCATACCGCTGACCTTATAAATATTACTCCTAAAAGCTGACCGCTGATTACTGATTACTGAAAGCCAATACCTATACCGCTGTCCGTACAAAGCTTGCTCCTCAAAAGCTGATAGCTGATTACTGATAGCTGACCGCTAATTCCCAAGCTTCGTCTCCAGGTTTCTTTTCAATGCATGCAGGAACTCCTGCGTAGTCAGCCAGGTGTCGCGTGATGCATCATTCCCGTGCACGAGCAGGGCCAGATCTTTGGTCATCTCGCCCCCTTCAACTGTCTCCACGCAAACCTCCTCCAGCTTCTCGCAGAAGTTGATCAGCGCCTGATTCCCGTCGAGCTTGCCACGATGGGCCAGTCCGCGTGTCCAGGCAAAAATAGATGCGATGGGGTTGGTGCTGGTCTCATTCCCCTGCTGATGCTGACGGTAATGACGTGTCACCGTTCCGTGAGCGGCCTCTGCCTCTACCGTCTTTCCGTCGGGAGTAACCAGCACGGAGGACATCATCCCCAGCGAACCGAAACCCTGCGCTACGGTATCCGACTGCACATCGCCGTCGTAGTTCTTGCATGCCCAGACAAAGCCACCTTTCCATTTCATTGCCGAGGCCACCATATCATCGATCAGACGATGCTCGTAGGTGATGCCTGCCTTTTCGTACGCGGCCTTGAACTCATTCTCAAACACCTCCTGGAATATCTCCTTGAAACGACCGTCATAAGCCTTAAGGATAGTATTCTTCGTGGACATGTAGAGCGGGTAATTTTTGGTCAGCGCCATCTGAAACGATGAACGGGCAAAACCGTAAATCGATTCATCTGTATTATACATCGCCATGGCTACACCGTCGCCCCTGAAGTTGAACACCTCCCAGCTGGTGGTCTCCCCTTGCTCATTGGTGAACGACATAGTCAGCTTCCCTTTCCCTTTGATGACGGTATCGGTGGCACGGTACTGATCACCATAAGCATGACGGCCAATGATAATCGGCTCAGTCCAGCCCGGCACATAGCGCGGGATATTGCGGCAGATGATCGGCTCACGGAAAACAGTGCCACCCACGATATTACGGATGGTGCCGTTGGGTGATCTCCACATCTTCTTCAGTCCGAACTCCTCCACACGTGCCTCATCGGGGGTGATGGTGGCGCACTTGATACCTACGTTGTACTGTTTGATCGCTTCGGCAGCATCCACCGTCACCTGGTCATCAGTCGCATCGCGATGCGCTATACTCAGATCGTAATATTTGATATCCAGATCCAAATAAGAGAGTATCAACTGTTCTTTAATAAATGACCAGATAATTCTGGTCATTTCATCCCCGTCAAGTTCAACGATGGGATTCACTACTTTTATCTTCTGCATGTTGTTATCTTTCATTCATCGCCACAAAATCCTGTTTCTCACGTACGTTCTTGTAAGCAGGGCGGATCAGACGCTTGCTGGCGAAATTCATCTCCTCAATGCGGTGTGCCGACCAGCCCACAATACGGGCCATGGCAAATAGCGGAGTGAACACTTCCGATGGCAGGCCAATGGCATCATAGACAAATCCCGAGTAGAAATCTACATTGATACAGGTTCTTGATTTGGCGGATTGCTTCTTGAAATCGAGGAACACCTCCACTGCACGTCCTTCTATCAGCTCCATAAAATTGAACTCCTCCTCACGCCCCTTCTCTCTGGCCAGATCGCGCGCCATCTCTTTCAACAGGTCGGCACGCGGATCGCTGATGGTGTAGACAGCATGTCCGATACCATAAATCAGACCAGTACGGTCGAAAGCCTCCTTCTTCAATATCTTCGTCAGATATGCATCTATCTGTTCAACGCTCGTCCAGTCGTTCACATTCTTCTTCATATCTTTAAGCATACCCTGCACCTTGATGTTGGCACCCCCGTGCAACGGTCCCTTCAGGGATCCTATGCCGGCTGCAACGGCAGAGTAGGTGTCTGTTTCGGTTGAGCTGGTCACACGTACAGAGAAGGTGGAGTTGTTACCTCCTCCGTGCTCAGCATGAAGGATCAAAGCCAGATCGAGAATTTTAATATCGAGCTCGGTGTAGTTATCGCGTCCCTTCATCATGAAAAGGAAGTTTTCGGCCACGGAGCGGTTATCATAGGGGTGACGAATATGGAGCGAGCGTCCCATCTGATCGTGACGCAACACCTGATAGGCATAAGCAATAATGGTCGGGAACTTGGCAATCAGGTTGATCGACTGCTTGACAAGATTATCAGGGGATATATCATCCGGATTCTCATCGTAGGCATAGAGCTCCAGCACACTTCTGGCAAGTATATTCATGATGTTCTTTCCCTTCAGGGAGAGAATATTCATTGTGGCAGTGTGATTCAGAGGCATTGTCTGAGCGATGAGGTCGTTGACAGCATCCAGCTCCTCTTTGGTGGGCAGCTTACCCGACAGCAGAAGAAAAGCGGTTTCTTCAAAACCAAGTCTGTGCTCAGACTGAATTCCTTTCACCAGCTCTTCCACATCCATGCCCCGGTAATACAATTTACCCGGAACAGGTTTCAGTGTTCCGTCTTCCTGACGTTCATAGCCCATCACATCACCTACACGGGTCAGACCTGCAAGTACACCTGAGTGATCCTCATTACGTAGTCCACGTTTCACCCCCATTTTAGTAAAGAGCTCTTTGTCAATATTGCTCGTAAAGGTTACGGAGTCAGATACAGTTTTAGTTATTTGTTCGTTATTCATTTTAAAATATATTTTTAAAATTATTGGTTCCAATTCTCTTTAAGCTTGTTTCGGTGATATCTGTTCATTTAACATAAATAACTCCTTTTTTGTTTAGCTTCACGGCTTTTCTTACAGGTTTTCTATCACTTTCTGAGAAAACGCCGTAGTAGTCAACGTTTTTCCGTTCTCCATGAATCGGGTAAGATCGGAAGTGCCATACCCCTCCTCGAAGAGTTTTTCGAGAGACAAGGTGATCAGTTTACCGGCTTCAGGCCATCCCAGATAATCCAGCATCATTACTGCTGAAAGCAGCATAGAACAAGGATTGGCCTTTCCTTTCCCGACAATATCGGGTGCTGTGCCGTGAGTCGCTTCAAAGATAGCATGACCGGTGTTGTAGTTGATATTGGCTCCCGGGGCAATACCGATGCCGCCAACCATCGCTGCCAGCTGATCGGAGATATAGTCACCGTTCAGGTTGAGCGTGGCTATCACCGAATATTCTTCCGGTTTGAGAAGCGTATTTTGCAGGAATGCGTCGGCAATCACATCCTTGATGAACACCTTACCTGATTCAATGGCTAGGTTATACTCCTCTACCGCCCTCTCCAGGCCACTCTCAGCTTCTATCTGTTTGAACTTGTGCTCAGTGAAGGTCTGATCGTGAAATTCACGTTCGGCAAGGGCATAACCCCATTTCTTGAAACCACCTTCGGTAAATTTCATGATGTTCCCTTTGTGTACCAGCGTCACCGAGGGAAGATGATGCTCCAGCGCGTACTCTATGGCTGCACGTACCAGACGTTCCGTCCCTTCTACTGATACTGGCTTGACACCAATGGAGGTGGTCTCGGGAAAACGTATTTTGGCTACACCCATCTCCTCTTTCAGGAACTTCAGCACCTTTTTCAGTTCGGGTGTCCCGGCTGCCCACTCAATACCGGCGTAGATATCTTCCGTGTTTTCGCGGAAGATGGTCACGTGTACTTTCTCGGGATGCAACAGAGGTGTCACCACCCCTTTAAACCATCGTACCGGCCGCAGACAGACATAGAGATCCAGCTCCTGACGTAATGCCACATTGAGTGAACAAATACCTTCTCCAATGGGTGTGGTAAGTGGTCCCTTGATCCCCACCATACAGGTACGGAATGCCTCCATCGTCTCCTCCGGCAGCCAGCTGCCCACCTTATTAAAGGCTTTCTCACCCGCCAGTACCTCTATCCACTCAATCTTTCGTTGTCCACCGTAGGATTTCTCTACAGCGCTGTTGACAATATGCTGCACGTGAGGTGTGATCTCTTTCCCGATCCCGTCACCCTCAATAAAAGGGATCAGTGGATGATCGGGAACAATAAGCTGATCCTCTTGTTTGGTTATCTGCATGAATTAATATTTCAAGAATTATTCACCTCCTTATTGCATTCAGGGCGCTGCCGGCTTTAAACCACTCTATCTGTTGTTCATTATAGGTGTGGGCTGCCTCAAAACGATCCTTTGTACCATCGGCATGAAGCAGCTCAATGGTCAGGTTCTTCCCGGGAGCAAACATACCCAGTCCGAGCACACTGATCTTGTCTCTCTCCTGCACTTTATCGTAATCATCCTTATTAACGAAGGTGAGTGCCAGCATCCCCTGTTTTTTGAGGTTGGTTTCATGTATTCTGGCGAACGATTTCACCAGGATCGCTTTCACGTTGAGGTGACGCGGCTCCATGGCTGCATGCTCTCGGCTCGATCCTTCGCCGTAATTCTCTTCGGCAACCACGACGGAGTCTACACCCTTGGCTTTGAACTTCCGTGCCAGTGCAGGTACAGTCATATATTCCAGTGTTTCGGGATCGAGCACCGTATTGGTCTGATCGTTGAATGCATTGAAAGCCCCGATCAGCATGTTATCGGAAATATTATCGAGATGACCGCGGTAGCGGAGCCATGGTCCTGCCATCGAGATATGATCGGTAGTACATTTCCCTTTCACCCTGATAAGCAGGGGTAAACCGATATAATCTTTTCCATCCCATGCGGCGAACGGCGCCAGTTTCTGCAAGCGATTCGACTGAGGATCGATGCTAACGTCAATATTCTTAGCCTCTTCCGAAGGAGCCAAAAAACCTGCATCTTTCACTTCATACCCCCTGGGGGGCATCTCAAAACCGACCGGTTCAGCCAGCTTCACCTCTTCTCCCCTATCGTTCAGGAGTGTATCAGTCAATGGGTTGAAGCAGAGATCACCGGCGATGGTGAGGGCAGCTACCAGCTCGGGAGAGGTGACAAAGGCATGCGTATTGGGGTTGCCGTCGTTCCTTTTGGCAAAGTTACGGTTGAAGGAGGTGACGATAGAGTTAGGCCTGTTCTCCACTTCATCTTCACGTTTCCACTGTCCTATACAGGGTCCGCAGGCATTGGCAATGATCGTCGCACCCGCCTCCTCGAAATCCCCCAAGATGCCATCGCGTTCGGCGGTGTAGCGTATCTGTTCCGATCCGGGATTGATAAGGAACTGTGCTTTCACAGGCACACCCTCTTCACGTGCCTGCCTTACAATGGAGACGGCACGGGTAAGATCTTCGTACGATGAGTTGGTACATGACCCTATCAGCCCCACCTCCATCTTGCGCGGGTAGTTGTTCACTCTCACCGCAGCGGCAAATTCCGAGATCGGATAGGCCGCATCGGGGGTGAAGGGGCCGTTGATATGAGGCTCCAGCTCGGACAGATCAATCTCTATCAGCTGATCATAATATTGTTCGGGGTTGGCAACCACCTCAGGATCGGGCTGCAGGTGCTCCATGATCCAGCGGGCTTCGTCCGCCACTTCTTTCCTTCCTGTGCTCTCCAGATATAGCGCCGATTTCTCATCGAAGGGGAAGATGGAGGTGGTAGCACCCACCTCGGCACCCATGTTACAAATGGTTCCTTTACCTGTTGCCGAGAGCGATGCTGCTCCCTCACCAAAATATTCTATGATGGCATTGGTTCCACCTTTCACGGTGAGGATACCTGCCACTTTCAATATCACATCCTTGGGTGCACTCCATCCCGAGAGCTTCCCTGTCAGTTTCACACCGATGAGCCTGGGCATCTTCAGCTCCCAGGGCAAGCCGGCCATCACATCCACAGCATCGGCACCACCCACGCCTATGGCGATCATGCCCAGACCACCCGCGTTGGGTGTGTGAGAGTCGGTGCCAACCATCATCCCGCCGGGGAACGCATAATTTTCGAGCACCACCTGATGAATGATCCCTGCTCCCGGTTTCCAGAAACCGATGCCAAATTTATTGGAGACATCACGGAGGAATTCGAACACCTCCCTGTTGGTAACGTTCGCGGTCTCAAGGTCTGTCTCGGCGTTCTTATATGCCTGGATCAGATGATCACAATGCACGGTGGAAGGTACAGCCACGCTCGTGCGACCGGAGTTCATCAACTGCAGCAGGGCCATCTGCGCGGTGGCATCCTGCATAGCTACACGATCGGGCGCAAAGTTAACATAATCGTTTGCCCGCTTGTAGCTGATCAGGGGTACACCGGGTGAGAGATGGGAGAAAAGTATCTTCTCTGTTAGGGTTAAAGGACGTTGCAAAAGATCTTTTGCCTTTTTAATTTTTTCAGGTAGATTCGCGTAAACCTTACGAATCATTTCAATGTCGAAAATCATATGGATGTAGCGTATTAAATATGTTATTATAATAATCTGTCTTTGGACTGCAATTAACTTTTTAACAAATTTACAGGGGTAAATGTTCGGGCAAAACAGGGCAAAATTGCTATTAAGTTGCTCTATAGACCCCATTTATTAACCATATAAGATCACCGGATGTTTCGCAGGTGAGAAAAGAAGATAAAAAGAGCCTGGGGGTACAATCAGTTATTAACATTTCTCAGTCCGGTTAAGTTCAGAAATCTTTTACTTATCCCGAAAATAATCCTAACTTTGCACACTAAAGTGAAAGAGGAGATTTAGAATTTGTTTCATGATCGAACACGAAGGAATAATTGAGAAAATAAGCGGCAATAAGATCACCGTACGTATCTCGCAACAGTCGGCCTGCAGCACATGCCATGCCAAAGGTGCATGTATGGCTGCCGACGCGAAAGAGAAACGGGTGGATATAACCGACTATTCGGGCAGGTTCTCCGAGAACGAGCAGGTGATCATCGAAGGGAAGGAATCGGTGGGTTACAAGGCAGTCTTCTGGGCTTTTGTCCTCCCTCTTGTCATTCTGATCGTTATGCTTGTATTAACCACAACTGTATGGGACTTCAACGAAACAGAGGCAGCAATAAGCTCCATGATCGCTCTTGCACCTTACTACTTCCTGCTCTATCTGTTGAAAAACAAAATGGCGAACACTTTCAGATTCAGTATTAAAAAAACAAATTAATCAGCCGATTTCATGAAGCGAGTGCAAAACAGAATTATTTGTTTTGACGAGCGCAGAAAACGACGAACATTAGTGAAAATATGAGTGTATTACTTACTGCTGTTACAACATTGGGTGCCATTGGCGCCGGTAGCGCTGCCATCTTGTATCTGGTGAGTCAGAAGTTCAAGGTGGAGGAAGATCCCCGCATTCAGGAGGTACAGGATGCGCTGCCCGCAGCCAACTGCGGTGGTTGCGGCTTCCCCGGATGCGCCTCTTTCGCTGCTGCCTGCGTGAAAGCAGAGACCCTTGACGATCTTAACTGTCCCGTAGGGGGACAAGAGACGATGGATAGGGTGGCGGCAATCCTTGGACGAAAAGCCTCCGTGGCAGCAAAAAAAGTGGCGGTGGTCCGCTGTAGCGGAACATGCGATGAGCGTCCGCGGCTCAACCTCTATGACGGAGCCTCCAACTGCACTGTCGCAGCCGCCCTTTACGGTGGCGACACCGGCTGTTCCTTTGGCTGCCTCGGCCTGGGCGACTGCGTGGATTCATGCGCTTTCGATGCCATCCATATCAACCCCGAAACCATGCTGCCCGAGGTGGTGGAAGATAAATGTACGGCTTGTGGTGCTTGCGTGAAAGCATGTCCGAAAGATATCATAGAGCTACGTAAAGTGGGACCGAAATCACGCCGCATTTACGTGAGCTGCGTGAACAAGGACAAGGGTGCTGTCGCAAAAAAAGCATGTAACGTGGCATGCATCGGATGCACCAAATGTCAGCAGGTTTGTCCGTTTGAAGCCATCACAATTGAAAACAACCTGGCCTTCATTGATGATGACAAATGCCGGCTATGCCGCAAATGTGTGCCGGTCTGTCCAACTAACTCCATTCTGGAACTGAACTTTCCGCCGAGGAAAGAGACACCCCCTGCTCCAAAAGGGGAGGAGGCAACAGTAACCGCGTAAGAATAATAAAACATATGTTAAAAACATTCCGAATTGGCGGTATTCACCCGAAAGAAAATAAGTTTTCGGCCGGCAGAGCAATACAACCCATTGCCATCCCCGACCAGGTGATCATCCCGCTCTCCCAGCACATTGGCGCACCCTGCCAGCCGGTGGTGAAGAAAGGCGACAAGGTGAAGGCTGGTACCCTTATTGGCAAAGCAGTGGGGTTCGTATCAGCCAATATTCACTCCTCCGTTTCCGGAACCGTGTTAAAGATCGACAAAGCACTCGATGCGAGTGGCTACAAACGCGATGCGGTTTTCATCAAAGTGGAAGGTGATGAATGGGAAACATCTGTCGACCGCTCCGAAGCACTTGTGCGAGAGTGCACGCTCACCCCAAAAGAGATCCTCGACAAAATAGCCGCTGCAGGCATCGTTGGCATGGGGGGAGCCACGTTCCCTACCCATGTGAAACTGACCCCTCCTCCCGGTAAAAAAGCAGAAGTGCTGATCATCAACGCGGTGGAATGCGAGCCCTATCTCACCTCCGATCATCAGCTGATGATGGAGAAAACCGATGAGATCATGATAGGTATCACCATTGTGATGAAAGCGTTGAACGTGCAGAAAGCCATTATCGGCATAGAAAACAACAAGAGAGATGCCATTGAGCAATTCACCCAGAAGGCAAAAGCATATCCCGGCATTGTGGTACAGGCGCTGAAGGTGCACTATCCGCAGGGAGGTGAAAAGCAGCTGATCGACGCCCTGACCCGACGACAGGTACCCAGCGGCGCGCTGCCTATCTCCGTGGGGGTGGTAGTACAAAACGTGGGGTCGATCTTTGCCGTATACGAAGCGGTACAAAAGAACAAACCACTGGTGGAGCGGGTAGTCACCGTCACCGGGAAAGATGTGAAACAGCCTTGCAACATCCTTTCGCGTGTGGGTATCCCGTTGAGCAACCTGATTGATGTTGCAGGGGGAGTGCCGGAGACCACCGGGAAGGTAATCAGCGGAGGCCCTATGATGGGAAAAGCATTGGCAAGCATAGACATCCCGGTCACGAAAGGTACCTCCGGAATACTGATCGTTCCCACGCTGGAGGCGAAACGCAAGGCGATGAAAGATTGTATCCGTTGTGGCAAATGTGTGGATGTTTGCCCCATGGGGCTGAATCCGACACTGCTGATGAATCTCACGGATTATGAGGTATGGGACAGAGCCGAAAAGAACGGCATCACCGATTGTATTGAATGCGGATCGTGCAGTTACACCTGCCCCGCCGACAGGCCGTTGCTCGATTATATACGGCTGGGAAAAGGGAAGGTGATGGGTATCGTCAGGGCAAGGAAAAATTAACGCAAAGGGAATAAATGATTATGGAAAATAAACTGATTGTCTCGCCATCGCCTCATGTACACAGCGGAGACACTATTCAAAAAAACATGTATGCTGTCCTCATCGCACTTACCCCTGCGTTTCTGGTTGCACTGTATGTGTTCCGTCTCGATGCGTTAATCACCACAGCCCTGTC
>JAENWZ010000335.1 GCA_016649795.1 Proteiniphilum sp.
ACTGGTTGCTTTTGGGAAGAAACATACTATTATCATCTGCCATGACAATCCTTACAGCTTCATTCTGAACGACAAGCCCATGAGTATATTGTCTCTGCCGGGAGCCAAAGATATCTCTATTGAGCTTAATTCGTTGAGCAAGTCACACAACATGTCGGGATGGCGTATGGGTATGCTGGCATCCAATCCACAGTTTGTGAAATGGGTGCTTAAGGCAAAAAGCAATATCGACAGCGGACAGTTCAAGCCGATGCAGCTGGCAACCGTTGCTGCTTTGGCGAACAGCGCCGAATGGCATGACGAAATGAACAGGATCTACGTCGAACGGCGTGTTTGGGCTGAAAAGATCATGGATCTGTTGGATTGCAACTACGACAAACGTCAGGTAGGATTGTTTGTATGGGGCAAACTGAATGAAAAAGTTCCGGGAAGCGAAGCTATCGCGAACGATCTTCTGAACAATGCAAGGGTGTTTATCACCCCTGGCTTTATCTTCGGCAGCAATGGTGAACGTTATATTCGCATATCACTGGGCTCTTCGGTGGAGAAGCTGAGGGAGGCTTATCAGCGGATAAAGGAGTGTGCTGATTTGCTAATGTGTTGATTTGTTGATGTGTTGATGAACTGAAGTGCTAATGTGCTGATGTGTTGATTTGTTGATGTGCTGATGATGGTGCACTGAAAAGTGATATAAAAAAGTAAAATAGAATACAAAGAGTAGTATACAATTCAGAATAACTAATTTTAGTGATTAAAACAGAGATATGGAATTCGAATCAATTTTATTACCGGGAATAGATGCAAATAGGCCGCTTGTGATTGCAGGTCCTTGCAGTGCCGAGACGGAAGAGCAGGTGATGACCACGGCCAGGCAACTGGCTGCTGTTGGAGTGAAGATATACAGAGCCGGGGTATGGAAGCCGCGAACGAAGCCGGGGGGCTTTGAGGGGATTGGCAGCCCCGCGCTGAAATGGATGATGCAGGCCGAAAAGGAGACAGGCATGTATATGGCCACCGAGGTAGCCACCGAGAAGCATGTCTATGAAGCGCTGAAATATGGCGTTGATATCTTGTGGATTGGTGCCCGCACGGCTGCAAACCCATTCGCAGTACAGGAAATCGCCGATACCCTGAAGGGTGTTGATATCCCCATACTGATCAAAAACCCGGTAAATCCCGACCTCGAGTTGTGGGTTGGAGCGCTGGAACGGTTGTACAACGCGGGAATAAAGCGGCTGGGAGTGATTCACAGGGGGTTCAGCACAACGGATAAAACGGTATATCGCAACATCCCGCAATGGCATATCCCCATTGAACTGAAACGACGTTTCCCCACACTCCCCATGCTGTGTGATCCGAGCCATATCGGCGGCGACCGCAACCTGATTTTCAAGCTTAGTCAGCAGGCGATGGATCTCAATTATTCAGGATTGATCATTGAATCTCACTGTTCTCCCGATGATGCCTGGAGCGACAAGGCGCAGCAAATCACACCTGCCGTCCTCAAAGAGATACTCGAAACAATCGTCATACGCAACACGGTGCAGACCACCGAAGATCTCTCCGTATTGCGCGATCAGATTGATGATCTCGATAATGAGCTGCTGCAGCTGCTTGCCAAGCGTATGCGTGTATCGCGTGAGATAGGACACTATAAGCTGGAGCATGATATGCCAATCCTGCAGACACAGCGCTACGATCAGATATTGACGGACCGGGCCTACCAGGGTGAACGGATGGAGATGTCTGGTGGTTTTGTCAAAAAAGTGCTGGAGGCTATTCACTCCGAATCGGTGCGTCAGCAGATGGTAGTGATGGAGAAAGCGAAAACCCCATCTGATAATAGCTAAATAACCACGATTATGAAAATACTGATCCTCGGAGCCGGTAAGATGGGTTCCTTCTTTGCTGATGTGCTCAGTTTCGATCATGAAGTGGCAGTACTGGATACCGATCCCCTGAAGCTGCGCTTTATCTACAACACGCAACGTATGACCGATCCGGCCGAGGTGAAGAATTTCGCACCGGAGCTGGTGATCAATGCCGCCACACTTAAATATACT
>JAENWZ010000202.1 GCA_016649795.1 Proteiniphilum sp.
AATACAAAGATACTCTAAGCAAAGTATTATGCAATACATAGTACCAATTATTTTCTCAATATTAATATTATTTAACTTTTAAGCAATCTGTCTCTAATAAAAAATAACGCTGCTTTACGCTCCTGTCGGGGAGTGCGCCAATATTTCGTGATCCCGGATAAATCTGTTTTCCACTTTACCCGGTCAGATTCGCCCATTTCGGAAAAAATCCCTTATATTTGTAATTCAAATTTCGCATGTTGATTTTGTAACGTATGCAACTAAACAGGAGACATTTCGATGTTTTGCGGGGTATCCGTGGCACGTAAGGAGCGTTAAAAAGAGGAGTTGTTCGAAGCGAAGCAAGTTCTCCTCTTTTAGCGAATGCGTGCCGGAACGGATCGCAAAACATCAGCAGTCGAACGGTTTAGTTGCAATCATACTACATACGAAACTTCAATTTGTAATTATTAAAACGGTTGATATGTCGCTAAATGGGAAACATATTGTTTTGGGAATAACGGGTAGCATTGCCGCCTACAAATCGGCTACGCTCACCCGGCTGCTGATAAAAAAGGGAGCCGATGTGCAGATCGTGATCACACCGGCAGGAAAGGAGTTCATCACTCCGGTCACCCTCTCCGCGCTCTCAGGTAAGCCGGTGATCAGCGAATTCTTTGCTTCGGGCAATGGCACCTGGCACAGCCATGTGGACCTGGGATTATGGGCCGACCTGATGATTGTGGCACCGGCAACCGCCTCCACCATTGGCAAGATGGCAAATGGTATTGCCGACAATATGCTTATCACCACCTACCTGTCGATGAAGGCGCCGGTGTTCGTGGCGCCGGCCATGGACCTGGATATGTACCGTCATATCTCTACACAGCGAAATATCGATATGCTGAAGAATGATGGCGTGCATATCATCGATCCGGCCGTAGGCGAGCTGGCCAGTCATCTCGAAGGCAAAGGACGGATGGAGGAGCCGGAGAAGATCGTTGCAATGCTGGAACATTTTATCGATTCACAGAACGATCTCTCTAAAAAAAATATTCTGATCACCGCCGGCCCCACCTATGAACGTATCGACCCGGTGCGCTTCATCGGTAATTTCTCCTCGGGGAAGATGGGCTTCGCCCTGGCTGAGGAGTGCGCATCCCGCGGTGCGGAGGTGTTGCTAATTACCGGACCCACGGCGCTGTCGCTCTCCCACCCCAACATCAGGAGAGTGGATGTGGAGTCGGCCCTCGATATGTATGATGCAGCCGTGAAGGCTTTCCCCGAAACGGATGCGGCCATCCTCTCGGCTGCCGTCGCCGACTACAGGCCCGCACAGTGGTCGGAAGAGAAGATAAAACGCAAAGAGGGGGAAGAGATCACCATTACCCTCACACCCAACCCCGATATAGCTGCTTCGCTGGGAGAGATCAAAAAGCCGGATCAGCTGATCATCGGCTTTGCACTGGAAACCGGCAACGAGGAGAGCAACGCCATAAGAAAACTGGAGAAGAAGAATTTCGATTTCATCGTCCTCAACTCTCTGCAAGACGAGGGTGCCGGCTTCGGTCACGACACCAACAAAGTAACGATCCTCTCCCGCAACGGGGAGAAGAATTCGTTTGAGTTAAAAACAAAAAAAGAGGTAGCAAAAGATATCATTGATACTGCTTTTGCCTCTTTTGAGAACAAAAGCATTGAATGAAATTTAGTATACAACAGTTTTTATTCGTACTATTTTATACAATCACATCTCTTTCATCCTATTCACAGCAGTACAGAAACCCTGTCACCATCGCACCCGCACTCAGCGGGAACTTCGGTGAACTAAGGAACAACCATTTTCATTCAGGGGCCGACTTCAAAACGCAACAAGTGGCCAACAAATCCATCGTAGCGGTCGAGGATGGGTATGTGTCACGCATCAGCGTCTCTCCCGGCGGATACGGCCTGGCGCTCTACATTGATCATCCCGCCACCGGACATACTACTGTCTATGGTCATCTGAACAGCTTCTCTGAAAAGATTGCCGCTTATGTGCTGGAGAAACAGTACGAACAGGAGAGTTACAGTGTGAATCTTCACCCGGAAAAAGAGCTGTTGCCTGTAAAGAGAGGTGAACAGATTGCGCTGAGCGGCAACACCGGCAGCTCCGGAGGACCGCATCTCCATTTCGAAGTACGTGATACCCATACACAGGACCCGCTCGATGCACTGGAATACCTTGCGCGGGTGCCAGACACACAGAAACCCGATCTGCGGGGCATTGCCTTTTATCCGGCAGCGGGCAAAGGTGTGATCAACGGCAGCAACAATCCCATCCGGCTAAATATCAGCAAAGATAAGGCGGGAAATCCCCTTGCTCCCGGAAAGATCATCAATGCCTGGGGACGTATTGCTGTGGGTGTGAAAGCGTACGACCGGATGAACGGCCAGGGAAACATCTACGGGGTGAAGTATATCCGTCTCTCCGTGGACGGTGAGCAGGTTTTTAGCAGCAGGATGGATCGTTTCTCCTTCGCGAACACACGTATGCTCAACACCTTCATTGACTTTGAGGATTGGCGCGGGAGACGCTCTTTCTACATGAAGTCGTTTATTGAACCGGGAAATAAACTCCCCCTTTATGAAGCCAAAAACAGGGGATATGTCGATATCAACGAGGATAGGGACTATCGGTTTCGCTACGAGCTGGAGGATCAGAACGGAAACAGACTCACCTACTCTTTCACGGTGAAAGGCCGGCAGCAAACCATACCTGAAAAGGCGCACTGCGACAATTATATGGCATGGAATTTCGATAATGCCTTTATGTACCTGGGGTTTTCTCTCTCCATACCGGTCGGTAATCTCTACAGCGACATCTGTTACAGACATCAAAGCACCAAAAGCAGCGACTTCTATTCGAATGTACATCAGGTGAACAACAAGCCCGTGCCGTTGCATGACAATGCAAAAATGTGGATCAAACTGAGCAGCGATTCACTCCTGAATAAACAGAACTACGGTATTGTCAGCATCAGCGACAACGGAAGAGAAAGTTGGTTAGGAGGAGAATACAAACAGGGGGGATTAACGGCCAATATACGGGAGTTGGGTGGCAGGTATGCCATTTCTTCGGATAGCACCGCACCCTCAATAACCCCGGTGGGCGCTGAGAGCTGGGCCGGCCAAAAAAGGATCCGCATACGACTCTCCGACAACAAAAGCGGAGTAGCCTCGTTCAGGGGAGAGATCAACGGGAAGTTCGTTCTCTTCACGCACGACGCCAAATCATCGGTCTACACCTACCGGTTTGATGATGCACGGCTGCCCAAAGGTGAGCCACTGGAGCTGCTCTTCACCGCAGAGGACGGTGCCGGGAATATTAGCGAACAGAGATACACCCTGCAGCGTTAAACTGCAGTGAGACAATTTTTATTAATAAACGGTTTGCAGATTTGTATGCCGGTGTTATGATAACCCCAGTGTCTCCTGCACCAGACGAATCTCTTTCTTACTGCCGGTATGCTTTCCTTCCACATCAGAAAGCTTCACGCACTCCTGCCACTCCTCTTTGGCAATCATCTTGCAACGGAAGAGCTTCATCACGATATTCATTCCCTTGATATCATTGCCAACATCATTGGTGAGGTTCGTTCCTATACCAAAAGTGGCTCCGATACGGTCACCGCAATACTCCTTTATCCTGATCGCTTTATCCACGTTCAGACTGTCGGAGAAGACAAGATACTTCAGTCTGGGGTTCACCCGCAGCTCTTCATAGCGCTTGATCACCTTATCGGTAAAGAGCAAAGCATCGCCGCTGTCGTGACGGAGGCTGGTGAAGAGTGCCGCATGCTTCTTGCTGAAGTTGCGGAGAAAGATATCGGTGGTGTAGGTATCTGTGAGCACCGTCCCCAGATCACCGTCGTACACGTTGATCCAGTCCTCCATTGAGATGTAGTTGGCCATCTTGTAACCGTAGATCGACCCATGGAACTGAACCCACTCATGGGGGTGTGTGCCCGAGACATTGATGTTGTGTTTAAAGGCCATATAGACATTACTCGTCCCGAAAAGGCTGTCGCCTGCATTCTGCTTCAGCAGCCCTGTCACCCTGTCTTCCACATCAAAGCTGAAGCGGCGGCGCATCCCGAAAAGAGAGAAGGTGATGCCGTGTTCTTTCATCTTGACCGCTTTCCCTATTGCCGCCTTCTCCATATATTTCAGATCGGGCTGTTGGCCTGTCTCCCTGAACCAGAGCTCAGAGATGGTGGACAGTATAGGTGTCTCCCACAGCGTAACGCGGTAGAGCAATCCGGTGGTCTTTACATGCAGTTTCTTTTCTTCCATGCGTATATCCAGCTCAGAGGGATCGAAACGGAATCCTTTCAGAAAATCGATGTAGGTGGGAGGAAG
>JAENWZ010000254.1 GCA_016649795.1 Proteiniphilum sp.
AGTGCTATGTACTTATTGCCTTGCATTTTGAAATAAATACACTATCTTTGATACTATCATTTGATACTATCAATAATTGCACAAATGAAACCTCCATATAAAATAACCACTAAGATTTTAAAGTTAGTCGCTTTAATTTCAGAGAAAATTGGCGAGGTGAACTCCGCACACTTGAACAAACCTCCGACAGAACTCAGGAAGAAAAATAGGATTAAAACTATTCATTCATCCCTAGAAATTGAAGGAAATACGTTGACCCTTGAACAAATAACGGCAATTATTGAAAACAAAAGGGTAATTGGACCTAAAAAAGACATTTTGGAGGTTAAAAATGCTATTGCCGTGTATGATTATCTGGACAAATTGAATCCTTACAGCTTTGATTCGTTTTGTGAAGCTCACGGAATATTAATGAACGGACTTATTGAGTCAGCAGGCAGACTTAGAAGCAAATCGGTTGGTATTGTCAAAGGTTCCGACGTTGCACATATTGCTCCACCAAGTGATATGCTTAAGCCTCTAATGAATGACTTGTTCGACTATTTAAAAAATGATGATGATTTAATTCTAATAAAAAGTTGCGTATTTCATTATGAAATGGAATTTATCCATCCATTCATTGACGGGAATGGCAGAATGGGGAGATTGTGGCAAACACTTATTTTAAAGGACTCATATCCTGTTTTTGAATATTTACCTATAGAGGCTTTAATAAAAGAGCGTCAAGAACACTATTATGAATCTCTCGGGAAGTCAGATAATACAGGAGAATCAACTGTATTTATTGAATTTATGCTTGAAATTATTTTTGAATCGCTTGAGGAATTATTGAATATTAAAAACATTAGCTTAACGAATATCGACAGGATTCATTTATTTCAATCAATCGTGAAAAATGACTACTTTACTCGAAAAGAGTATTTGAAAAATTTTAGAGAAATATCATCGGCAACTGCAAGCCGTGATTTGAAATTTGCAGTAGTAAATGGGTTAATTGATAAATTTGGAGATAAAAACAGAGCGAGATATAGATACAAATAAACACAAAGTGATGAAAAATTCCGCTTCCGGCAGGATCTTCTGAAGATCGCACCAAAAGCGGAAAAAAATATAAAATAAGCCGTAAGCCGTTATCCCTCCATCAGTACTTGCATGATGTCGCAGGCTGATTTGGTTACAGAGGTGCCCGGGCCAAAAATGGCAGCCACACCTGCTTTGTAAAGGAAATCATAATCCTGTGCAGGGATCACACCTCCCGCGATGACCACGATGTCGGGGCGACCCAGACGTCTCAGCTCGTCAATAACCTGCGGTACCAGCGTTTTATGACCCGCGGCAAGTGAAGATATACCAAGCACATGCACGTCATTCTCCACAGCCTGACGTGCTGCTTCGGCCGGTGTCTGGAACAGAGGTCCCATATCCACATCAAAACCGCAGTCGGCATAGCCTGTAGCTACAACCTTCGCTCCGCGGTCATGACCATCCTGACCCATTTTGGCGACCATGATTCGTGGTCGGCGCCCCTCTTTCCGGGCAAACTTGTCTGTGAGGGCACGCGCTTGCTCAAGCGTTGCATCTGCTTTTGATTCTGATGAGTACACTCCTGAAATTGTTCTGATTATTGCATTATAACGTCCTGCCACTTTCTCGCATGCATCGGAGATCTCTCCCAATGTAGCACGTACCCGTGCTGCTTCAACAGAGAGCTCAAGCAGATTACCCTTTTTTGTCTCCACACATCGGGTGATGGCATCGAGCGCTTTCTGTACCGCCTCATTATCGCGGCCAGCTCTCAGCTTACCCAATCGTTCCACCTGCTGCTTGCGCACTTCGGTATTGTCAATATTCAGGATATCGATCGGATCTTCCTGATCCAGTCTGTAACGGTTCACACCGATGATACCCTGCAAGCCGGAGTCGATACGTGCCTGCGTACGGGCAGCTGCCTCCTCAATACGCATTTTGGGTATCCCTGTCTCAATAGCTTTGGCCATGCCACCCAGCTTTTCAACTTCCTGAATGAGTGTCCACGCTTTGTCCACCAGCTCCTGCGTGAGTGATTCCACGTAATATGAACCGGCCCACGGATCCACCTGTTTGGTGATCTGGGTCTCCTCCTGCACATATATCTGCGTGTTACGCGCGATACGTGCCGAGAAATCGGTCGGCAGGGCGATCGCCTCATCCAGTGCGTTGGTGTGCAGCGACTGAGTATGACCCAGCGCAGCAGCCATCGCCTCGACGCAGGTACGTCCCACGTTGTTGAACGGGTCCTGCTCGGTGAGCGACCATCCCGATGTCTGTGAGTGGGTACGCAACGCCATCGATTTCGGGTTTTTCGCACCGAAGCTCTTCACTATCTTAGCCCACAACAGGCGTGCTGCACGCATCTTGGCGATCTCCATAAAGTGGTTCATCCCTATAGCCCAGAAGAAGGAGAGACGGGGAGCAAAAGCATCCACATCTATTCCCGCGTCGATACCGGCACGAAGGTACTCGATACCGTCCGCCAGCGTGTAAGCCAGCTCAATCTCCGCCGTAGCTCCTGCCTCCTGCATATGATAGCCGGAGATGGAGATAGAGTTGAACTTGGGCATCTTCTGCGATGTAAACTCAAAAATATCGGCAATGATCTTCATCGAGAACCCTGGAGGATAGATGTAGGTATTACGTACCATGAACTCCTTCAGGATATCATTCTGAATGGTTCCGTTCATCTCTTCCAGCCTGGCACCCTGCTCCTCTGCGGCAACGATATAGAATGCCAGGATAGGCAGTACGGCACCGTTCATGGTCATGGAGACAGACATCTTGTTCAGGGGGATACCATCGAACAGGATCTTCATATCCTCCACCGAGCAGATCGATACACCCGCTTTACCCACATCACCTACCACACGTTCGTTATCGGCATCATAACCACGGTGCGTGGGTAGGTCAAAAGCAACGGAAAGACCTTTCTGTCCCGATGCCAGGTTGCGGCGGTAGAAGGCGTTGGACTCCCCAGCCGTGGAGAATCCGGCGTACTGACGGATGGTCCAGGGACGCATCACATACATGGTTGAATAGGGTCCGCGAAGATAGGGAGCCAGGCCGGCAGCATAGTTCAGATGCTCCATGCCTTCCAGGTCCTCCTTCGTATAGACCGGTTTCACCGGAATCTGTTCCGGTGCTGTCTCTTATACACATCTGACG
>JAENWZ010000406.1 GCA_016649795.1 Proteiniphilum sp.
ACGGACTTACCGTGAACACGTACGATTACACTCTCCCGATGTTGATCTTCACCAGCTTTGGTGTGCTGGCACTTGTGTTTGCTTTCCTGCTGAAAGCAGAGGATAAAAAGAAAGGGTACGGACTGGAGTCACCCAATATTGAAAAGTGAAAAGGTAAAAGCTAAAAGTGAAAAATAAATAGTGTATAAACGATTCGTCCTTCGGGGCGGGTCGTTTTTTTACAGGGATATCAGCATATATTGAGGATAGCGCACACAGCTCTCAGCGCCTGGGTAGTTTATTTTTTACAGCGGTATCAGCCAAGCGGCGTAAATATGGCTTGCGAGGCCCAGCAGCACGAAAAGATGAAAAACGGTATGGACAAACTCTTTTTTAGCCGTGGCATAGATCACTGCTCCTGCGATATAGAAGATACCTCCTGCAACTATCCAGTAAACTACATCCATGGAATCATTTGTACTGGCTACATCGATGATAGGTCTGAAGGCAATAAGCACAACCAACCCCATCATGACATAAGAGATTGTTTTGAGATGGCTGTTTTTCCGGAGGGGTCTGAAACTGATGATGATCCCCATGAGGGCGATCATCCAGACCAGTGCAAAGAGTAACCATCCCCAGTATTCCTCTTCCCGCAACAGGATCAGCGTGAAAGGAGAGTAGCTTGCAGCAATAAGCAGATAGATGCTGGCATGGTCGAAATGGCGCAGCTTCGCTTTGCGCACTGGCTCCTGCACGTAATGATAGATGGTGGAGGATCCCATGCAGGCAATCATCCCAAAGCCAAAAAGAGCATAGGCAAATATTGCCCAGTTGTCGTCTGCGATGATCGCTTTGCGCAGCAGTAAATAGGTTGCTGCAATGCTAATCAGCAGTGCGAAACCGTGCGTCAGATAATTGGCTCTCTCCTCACGGAGTGTATAGAATTTATCAATTGACATAAGGATTATAATTCAATTTTCAACGTTACCTCCCGGCTCACATCCGACCAAAGCGGAGAGCCGAGCAACAATCTTTTTATTTCGGTCTCCATTGCAGGACAGGAGTTTTCTTTAATGTGAATGCTTCCCGGATGTCCATTGCTGTCGATAAAAAATGTCACAACAAATGCAACAGGCTGCCCCTCACAGATTTTTTTATCGTAATTTTCCCTGAAATAGCCGGTAAATTCTTTATTGCCGAAAACAGGCCGATTTGTATCTGTTGCAACGGAATCTGTACTTCCAAAGGAACCTGTTTTTGCAATGGTATCAATTCTTGCTACGGAACCCACTATGCTCTCCTTTTTCTGCCTTCCGAATGCTATAACAACCACTTCATTG
>JAENWZ010000272.1 GCA_016649795.1 Proteiniphilum sp.
ACCATATTGCCGAACGAAAAAGAGGGTGATCCAAAATAGAAATGAAAGTTCTTGGGATTGAATTATTATCTTTGTTCTCAGATGGATATCAAAATATAAGAGGTGAAATCACGTTGTGATACACCCTCTTATATCGTGTAAGCTCGACTATCGAGTAAGCAGAACTGTTTTCTTACATCCGGTTGATCTCACCCTGACCGGCACCTGTTCCCTTATACCTGTTCCTGGCGGTATTGAATTTGTAACGTACCGTCAGCTCCAGCTCGCGCGTATCCCAGCGGCTGAACTGGTAAATATTGAGACGGTCGTTATAGAATTTGATGTCCATCGTCTGTCCGTGGAACAGATCGTGCCCTTTCAACGCCACCGACAGTCGCTCATCGAAGAACGATTTAGTGACTCCCATGTTGACCACGAACCGGTGGTCGGTCAATACCACGTTTTGTTGAGATCCTTTACCCTGGAAATTGGCATCGAGGGTCAGCAGAAATCCTTTCGGCAGCGAAAATGAGTTGTTCAGCGATGCGGTGGGATGGGACTGTTCAAACGTACCTGTTGATCGTTGCTGGTGATGGTGAGCCATTGCTTCATGAATCCGATGGTGGCTTGTGGAGCCCAGATGCCGAATTTGGGAGAAGCGGTCAGGTAAGCGGTCAGGCTGGGCAGGTTCTTCACGTTGCGGGTAGAGAGCAGCGTCACGGCGGGATTCTCTTCCATTTGTGTCGCCCACTGCATGATCACATCCTTCTCTTGTTTATAGCTGACCATGAGTTGCAGGAATTTCCAGGAACCGGTCAGTGACGCATCGTGGATGAGGGTCGGTTTGAGAAAGGGATTGCCTGTCTGCATGGTGAACCGGTTTGCATAGAAGATGCTGCTTCCCAGCTGCCAATAGGCAGGGCGGACGGTTTTCGCGGTATAACTTAATTGCATTTGTACACCCCCCAGGGTATTGCTGTAGGAGATATTGGGGAACCAGCGTGCGTAATGACGGCTCTGTTCCTCCATCTTCTCGTCGTCACTGTAATAGTCGGAATATACATTCTCAAAGCGGACTCCGGCAGTTATCTGTCCGATGGATGTGGAGCGGGAGTATTCGGCAAAGAAAGCGTTGTTATCGTCATGAATGGAGGTATTGGTGGAAGGGATACCCTGAATATCGGTGATATAATCATCCTCACGGCGGGCACGGGTATATTCGTTTCCTACCGAGAGCTGGCCCTCCAATAAAGGGTAGGAGAGTACCAGCCGGGTTGCAAACAGATGGTTTTTGATCCGGTTGTCGGAGGTGATGATCCGGTCGTCATATTCCTGGCTGCTCTCGGTAATGGCAGATGCGGTCGATTGGCTGCTCCTGTAAAAATCGCTGTTGAAATCCACTTTCAGCTCTTCGAACTTACCGTTGTAGTAGGCATTCAGCCTGTGCCGGGGTTTGCTGTTTTGTGTCTGACGATCGCTGCTTTCCCATCGGTCGTAAAACGTTCCGTTGGCATATACATCGCTCAGCGTGGTAGACTCCATGCCATTTTTTCCCGGAAAGGCGGTCATGGTGTATTTCATCCCGGCATAATGAGCGGGTGATATCTCATAGTTGACTCCGGCAATGGTGGTCAACGGGGTAGAGAGTCCGTCCACGTAGAGTTCGTTTTTTTGTGTCCATAGGGTATCGACGAAAGTTTCCTGTGCTATTTTGCTCTCATGGATGTAAGCATACCGTTCATATTTGAGCGTTCCGAAGATATCCCATCCTTGATGGCGATAGTTCAGGTTGAGTTGCTGACGCAGATCGGTATTCTCCGTTTGCAGATAGGTTGATCGCACATCGAAGCCCAATCCGTCACCTGTTTTGCGAACGGTATGAATGCGGATCACCGCCTTAACAGAGGCATCGTAACCCGCTCCGGGGTTATGCACAATCTCCACCTCTTTGATGTCGGCGGATGAGATCAGATCGAGTTCAGACACGTCGCGCAACTCACGGTTGTTGACGTAAATCTTTGCTTTTCCTTTTCCGAAAATCGAAAAATCGCCATCATCACCTGTGATAGACGGCAGCCGTTTCAACACATCGTTGGCGGTACCGGCCTTGCTCAATACGGTGTTTTGCACGGTAGCTACCACGGCATCGCTGCGCAGCCTGATACGGGGCAGATCACCCTCTACCACCACTTCACCCAGCAGGGTAATATCCGGCTGAAGCGAGATGGTCTGTTTGGTGAGCGCCGGCACCGTTTGTGTCTCGTAGCCGATAAATGATACCCTTAGAAGTGCATTGGAGCTGTTGTTATTATCAGCAAGAAGCAAAAATGCACCATCCTGATCAGTCGTCGTTCCGGAGATCAGTGTAGAGTCGGGGAGGGAGTAGATGGCCACATTGGCAAATTCAATGGGATTACTGTTGGTATCGGTTACCGTTCCTTTTATCTGAGCATTGAGTGGCAATAATATGCCACATAGAAATAACGAAAAGAGAATTTTTGTAGTCATCATTTATTTTATTTAATTTTCAATGATATGACTACACCTCTTTTCATTCGGTTACAACCGGAATCAAAAAAAATCTAACGGGAGCCGGAAAGATCTGTTGGGGATAAATTACAGCAGGACTCCACAGGTGAGGATTTACATCTTCCCGCCGCCACGCATAGTGACGTGATCAATAACGGGTTTGATGTTGAAATAGACTCTTTCCACGCCAAAGCGATTTTTTCCGAGAGTCAGATAGTTCACCTTCTGGTTTCTTAAAATCTTGTCCTCCCCACCGAAGGAGAAGCCCATGAAAGGAAGAATATCATATTCGTGAGCCACTTTTATCACATAGTAGGGTGTCTTCTCCGACATCCCGTCGCCGGTGCCGATAATGGCATCCTGCACGATGCGTCTCTTACGTGCTGTGCTTTTGTACGCTGCAGTGTTGTCCTGTTGAGCCAATACCAGCAGTTTCGCATTCAGTGCACGAAGGTTAAAGGGATCCTCCTGCAAGAGTGCATCGGAAT
>JAENWZ010000354.1 GCA_016649795.1 Proteiniphilum sp.
GATAAAAGTGTTGCTCACCATTGAGACATCCATCTTTTGCACGCGCACGTTAAAACCAGCAGGCAGTGAAGCTGATACTTCCTTCATCTTTTCTTCCAGTCTCAGCGATGTGGTTTTAAAATTCACATTGCTTTTAAAATCGATGCGTATGGATGATTGCCGGCTGCTGATCTCCGATTGTATCTTGTCCACCCCGCCCACGGAGCTGATGGCTCCTTCAAGGGGAATAATCACTTCCGACTCCACAAAGGCAGGATCCATATCCTGTTGCGAGTTAACTGAAACGACCAGCATAGGCAATTCCGCATTGGGAAGCAGCTCAACCGGTAACTGTTTATACGACACGTACCCCAAAAGGGTAGTTGCGATAAACAACATACTGATTGTTACTCTTTTGTTTAAAAGAAAGTCCATGCTTTAATTGTCAAACGGTAAATCTTCTTCACTTTCTCTTTTAGTCATCCTTCGCTTCAATTGCTCAAACAGGTAATAGACACAGGGGATCACCGCCAGGCTCATCAACGTGGAAGTAACCAGTCCGCCGATAACTGCCACAGCCATGGAGGATCGCATCGCGGCACCTTCACCAAAACTGAATGTCATTGGCAACAGCACCAGAATAGTGGTGAGGCTGGTCATGATGATGGGTCGTATACGCTGTTGACCTGCCTGGACGATCGCCTCAGTCAGTGCCATCGTTCTCTTCAGCTGGTTGATGCGCCCCACCAGGAGGATAGAGTTATTGATGGCTATCCCTGCCAGCATGATGATACCCATTGCACCCATGATATTCAGCGGGGTCCGGGTGATCAGGAAAAACATGATTGCCCCCACCAGACCAAACGGTGTAGTCAACAAAATCGTAAAGGGGTGCAACAGTGACTCATACTGAGATGCCAGCACCATATATACCAGTACCACTGAAAGCAACAGCGCGAACAGAAGGCTCTGCATCGATTCTTTGCGTTTCTCTTCCTCACCTGTTACCGTGATGGAATAGCTGACAGGTAGTTCGATATCTGCGACAGCCGATCGGATTTCCCGGGCGACCTTGTCGAGCGATTTATCTGCATCCATATCGGATACAATTTTGTTGAGACGGCTTTGGTTGCGGCGATAGATCTCTTTGGGTGCCTGCGAGTGGGTGATGGTTGCGATCTCGTTCAGCCTGAACTCCTGGTTCCCGCTTCTGATCACCAACTCTCCCAGTTCTCTGCTGGTCATATCGGGCACCTTGATCACGATATCCCGCATCTCACCCCTGTAATCCATTTTCCCCACATCGTGTCCCTGCAGTTGCTGTCCGATCTGCTGGATCACATTAGCCACCGATATGTTATGGATCCCCGCGATGGTGCGGTTGATATTGATATTTAGTTCGGGTGCTCCGTCGGCCATGGACGATTTCACGTTATATATCCCATCCACGGATGCCATGCGCGACAACACATCGTCCGTCAGGAAGGCTATCTCCCCGAGATCATCCCCCTTTACTTCCACCACAATGGGAGCCTCTTCCTCTCCCAGGAACTCACCCAACGAATTGTCATCCTGCTTAAAGGAAAGTTCCAAACCATCAATATTATCGGTTGCTTCCGTGAAGCGTGTGATCAGCTCTTCCGGGGTCACCTCGCTCTGCCCGGACAGGATCACTTTCATCGTTGCTGTATGTTCCCCTTCAAATAGCTCATTATTCGATGAGCCTATGCCTATATGGCTATAGATCACAGTCAGGCTGTCTCCACTGATCGTCTGTAGCAGGTATTCAAGGTTATCCACCACGGCATCGGTACGCTCCAGACGGGTACCTTCAGGTAATTTGACCGATATTGTGAAATCTTTCCCTTCCGCACGGGGTAGAAACTCGGTACCGAC
>JAENWZ010000031.1 GCA_016649795.1 Proteiniphilum sp.
AATAATTTCAAACACCTTTAAGTAGGCTTGCTCACCGTTACCTTGCCAAGGTCGTTTCTTTTCTTTTTGGGGCAAGGTCGTGCTCTACCCATCCTTAGCTACTTTCCCTGAGCTATTCTTTTTTGCGACTGCAAATGTAAATATGTTTATCCGTTTTTCAAAGCATTTGAGTGAATTTCTCCACCCGGCAGCGCAATTAATTTAAAGGTCCGGTGATGCATTCTTATGTAACATCTCCTGAGCCGAGGTCAAGGCCAGCTTTTTCGCGTAACCAATAAAGAATCCGGTAAGGAGCAGATTCAAACACATCGCCAAAACGGAGATAACGAGCAATACACCGCTCATATGATATCCAATGGCAATGAACAGCACACCTGCACCCACTTCTCCACGGGTAAACATCCCTATGGAAACAGCCAGCCTTTCACCTATTTTTCTATCCCTATAGAATAACAGGGGGAAGAGTTTACCAATATTCGAAATAAGTGTAACCATCACCACATGTATGGCAATCACACTCCAGGAAAGCATCGGTATTTGAGAGATAACCGATTGTGATTGTTCGGCAACCGCTGCAAAATCCACTCCAAGGAAAAGAGGCATGCTTAAACCAACCAAAAGCATAAAGAAATAGGATATGAAAGAAGATGCCTTTTCGTCACTCTTTCGTTGAACCACGCTGTGATCCGATTTCATCATCATCCCTAAAACAAAGGCAGGAAGAAGAATCTCAATGTGTATACTTCCACCTTCACCATATAAATGCATTGATACCATGTAAATAGCATGAATCACACCAAACATAAGAACCGCGAAGAATAAAATAGATTTCCAATCCTGACGCAGATTGTAGCTGTTCATTTTTTTCCAGCCCAACCAGATCAACATAAAAGCAACAACGAGGATAACAAACATTTGCCAGCGCATCCCGATCATCAGTATTTGAAGAGGGATCATCAGCAATATTGTATCCAGATCGTCGAAGATAGCCAGCACCTGTACTTTATTATACACCCATGTATGTCTCAATCCCGCTGCAGCAAGCATGGTGAAGAGTATCCCGGCAGATGTGGGTGCGGCAAACCGGCTTAACAGAAATGTCTCTTTCCAAATATCGCTGTTTTTCCATATTTGTAACTCCGGTGGTGCCACCGCGAACAAATAATACAATGCTACAAACACCCATGGAAATGCGGCTGCTCCCATTGCTACGAAATAATCGACGGTGTAACTGCGCCAGTGCTTTTTGTTTATCTCAAACTCACGCCCTACATTGATCATGATAAAAGCAAGTGAGATATACAATAGCCCGTCGGTAATTGTTTTAAATGAATAAAAGTTCTTACCCAGCAAATGGGGAACAACCTGTGATAAGACAAGACCTGTAACCAGTAACAAAGAAAAAATATAGACTTTTCTCATCCAAAGAGTATTTAGGGTATATTTTTAAGAACTGTGATGATAACCCCTGAAGAAAAAATCAGGAGTACAAAGATAGTAAAAGTACATATTTCTGAAAAATCTCACTTGTTAAAATATATTCTTTTATAACTATCTGTCCGGAAGTGAAATTAGTTCACAATACTATATCTGCCGGACTGAAGAGGCACTACCCTGTAACTCTGTAAGGGTTCAGTGGCAGGACCTGATTTAACACTGCCGAAACCGCGCATACCGTTGTTGTCGGTGATCCCGAACATTGTGACAAAAACAGAGCCACAAGAGGGGCAAACAGCCGTTCCCTCATTTCCCGGTACAACTTTTATCACTTTACTGTCTTCATAGGGGCAACAGAGATCATACGCGTAGATGGCATTTCCGGTTGCATCGGAAACGACCAGTAATCCTGCAAAACCAAAACGGTCAGAGGGAAGGCGCTTCTCCTTTTCCGAAAAAGCTAAAAAGGACAACGGAATTTTTAGAAGATAGTCAGGTCCATCCAAATCTATTCTGAAACTCACCGGTGCATAAGGAACCGTGAGGCGAGACGAATCATCCACACAGGATAAAACGGCTACAAGTAACAATAACAGTATTACTCTAATTTTTTTCATTCAGAATTTCTCTGTTGATTCAACATCAGACAGAGCAGTAGTATTATCACAACGAAGCTCCTGAGAGAATTGTATCTATCAGACTCAATTCTTCCTGCGTGAACGAGAGATTATGCAGTGCATTCAGATTATCGTTCAACTGTTCTATATTGCGGGTGCCAACGATGAGTGAAGTAACCCTCTCATCTCTCAGGGCCCATGACAAAGCCATCTCCGCCATTGTCTGCCCACGTTGTGCTGCTATTTTGTTTAACTGTTTCACCTTCTCCACCAGCTGTTGGGTAACCTGCTCTTTTTTCAGGAATCCCGCAGGATCAGCTGCGCGTGAATAGTCGGGAATACCATGCAGGTATTTATCGGTTAGCAGACCCTGTGCCAACGGTGAAAAAGCAATAAATCCTGTACCAAACTCCTTTGTGATACCCAGTATCTCCTCTTCAGGCATTCGGTTGAACATACTGTACTTATCCTGAAAAATAAGGCAGGGTACATCCCTTTCGCTTAAATAGTTCAATGCTTTTCGTGCTTCAAGTGGAGGATACTTGGAGATCCCCACGTAGAGGGCTTTTCCCTGATGAACAATATCTACCAGGGCCTGCATGGTCTCCTCAACAGGTGTGATGGAGTCATAACGATGGGAATAGAAAATATCGAAATAGTCCAATCCTGTCCGCTTGAGACTCTGATTGATACTCGCCATGAGATTTTTCCTCGATGATCCGTCACCGTAAGGCCCTTCCCACATCAAATGTCCAGCTTTGGACGAAATAATCATCTCATCACGATGAGAGGCGAGATTCTCTTTCAATATTTTACCGAAATTGGATTCTGCCGATCCCGGAGGAGGACCGTAATTATTTGCCAGATCGAAATGGGTTACTCCCTGCTCAAAAGCATGAATAATCATCTCACGTGCCATTGCATAATCATCCCCAAATCCGAAATTGTGCCACAATCCCAACGATATCCGGGGCAATTGTAATCCGCTGTTTCCACAATAAGAATAGTTCATAGTGTCTCTGTTTTAAGATTAGGTATGTTTAAAGCATTTTCTTTTCTATGTCTGCATCGGAAATCACTGTTACCACCGTTTGCCCATCGGGCGTATAAGTGGGTGTTCTGGAAGCAAACAGCTGACTTACGATAAGCAACATCTCTTCCGAGGTGAGCGTTCTGCCGTGAGGTATAGAGGTCAGTTTGGCCAGTGAAAGCGCAATGGATTCCTGAATATCTGCCTTTACATCACTCCCTGTTTCAAGACTTTTTCCAATCATGAAACGAATAAGCAGCGAGGGATCAGCATTTTCAATCTCGCTGGGAACACCCTGCACCGCGAAACTGTGATTACCCAGGTTGCTCAGTTCAAAACCGAGTGCCTCCAGATCCTCCATAATGGAAGGCAGGGCTGCCGCTTCGGATGCGGAGAGATCGAGCACCTCCGGAAACAGTACCCGCTGCGAAACGCCTCTCTTATTCTTTATCTGTTCCAGATATTTATCGAAAAGGATGCGCACATGCGCTTTATGTTGATCGATGACCATCAATCCCGATTTCACCGAAGTGAGTATATATTTTTGTTTAAACTGATAATGTTCCGGAAACAGCTCTGTCTCGGGCAGGTTTTGCTCCGTTCCGGCCGGCTTGAAAAGTGTTCCGTCTATATTACCTTCCATCCCCGACGACAACTCTTTCTCATTCTCAAACCCTTTATAAAGCTGCTCCCATTCAAATGCAGGGGCAGACGATTGATGTGCTCCGGTATGGGGGTTTCGGAAAGGGTTGTAGTTGGGGTCCAGACTCACTCTAGGCATCGATGAACTGCGGGAAGGATCGAACAGAGGTATATCCGGTGCATCATCGGTATCAAAATCGATAGTAGGGATAGCATTGAATTTCCCGAGAGACTCCTTTACAGTAACCATCAGTATTTGCCAGAGTGCCTGTTCATTTTCAAATTTCACTTCGGTCTTAGTAGGATGGATATTGACATCAATCGTATCCGGATTAACCTGCAGGTAGATATAATAGCTTGGCTTTTCGTTTGCAGCAATCAACGGCTCAAATGAAGAGATCACGGCCCTGTGAAAATAGGGATGTCGGATATAACGGTTGTTAACGAAGAAAAACTGACTGACTCTCCCTTTTTTTGCAAATTCAGGTCGTGCTACATATCCGTGAATCTTTCCCAGCGTGGTCTCCTCCTCTATCTCTATCAGTTGATGATTGACATTTTTCCCTTCCAGCTGCACTATGCGCTGCCTCAGACCTGCTTTGGGCAGATGGAGCGTTTCCAGATCATTCTCAATGAGTGTGAACTCAATATCGGGATTTACCAGTACAATACGTTCTATTTCCGTAAAAATATTCCTGCGTTCTGTTTCGTTTGACTTCAGGAATTTTCTTCGTGCCGGCACATTGAAGAAGATATTCTTCACCGAGATAGAGGTACCGGCAGCAGATGAAATGATTTCCTGTTTTTCAAGCTTCGACCCGGATATGACAATCAATGTGCCCAGTTCATCCTCTTCCCTTCGGCTCTTCACCTCAACCTGAGAAATTGCCGCGATGGATGGCAGTGCCTCACCACGGAACCCCATGGTGGTGAGAGCAAACAAATCGTCAACACTCTTAATTTTTGATGTTGCATGCCGCTCAAACGCCATCCGCGCATCTGTTGCCGACATACCCTTTCCGTCATCAATCACCTGAATGAGCGTACGACCGGCATCTTTGATGCTTATCCTGATATGCTTTGCTCCGGCATCGAGCGCATTCTCCACCAACTCTTTCACCACCGATGCGGGGCGTTGGATAACCTCGCCGGCAGCAATCTGATTTGCAATGGAATCGGGAAGAAGATGTATAATATCTGACATAAATAGAATCGTCTGTTTTCTAACCCAATAACCAGAAAAAGAAGATGGCAAAAAGAACGACAAGTAAAATAATGAGTAAACCGTTATTGGCGAAAAATGAAGGTTTTCCCGAAGCATCACTCTCCATTCGTTTCTTCAAATGTCGGGTTTGTGAGATGAACTCAGATTTAAACTCTTTTTTCTCAGCCGTTTCTTCTTCGGGCTCAGGGAGTACTCCCATCTCTTTTTTTACATTCTCAATTCGTTTTTGCAACCTTTCTCTGCGTTCCTCTTCATCCGCATTAAATAGGATTGGCGTATAATTGAATTTACGCGGTTTTCTGTTGTTATAGAAAAAGAAACTACCCATAAGCTTTCACTGTTTTAGAAGTTACAAAAATAAAGAATAGATAGCAGATGGACAAATTGCAACAGTGTTACAATGTGACATCTTCTCTCTCAAAACGCCTTTGACGAGGCTCAGTAGCTTCAGAGCTGCGCCTCTCGTTACTGCGGAAGATATCGTCAGGTCCTGCAGGTCGCAGATAATCGAGCCAGATGAAGCCACCTAAACGGGCATCTTCGGGGTTCAGTTGTGGCAGAGGAGTAGTTACAGCCCTGGTTGAAGACCAAAGTTTCAGCCTTTTGATCTGTTCATTCTCTATATCCATAGAGAGATATGCGCTCTCCGTTTTATTCAATCCTATAATGGTACTATCTTCTTCAACCAGATAATACAATGATTCCGCATTGCCCTCCACCAGCACATGATATAGATCACCATTACGGAAGAATGCGGTCATATCCCTGCCACCCAACTGATTATACTGTTGCTCCTTCATCCTGTCCTGAACAGCCAGCGCATAATCTCTGACAAAGGCTTTTTCTATTGTAGAGTCGTTCAGATAAATATCGATCTGATTACCCAGTATCTGATTATTTTCGTTCCATATAACGGGATCACCAACCATATAGACCATGGAGTCACGTGATGAATAATGCAGTGAATCGCACACTCCCTGGATGTCGGACCGATAGAAACGCACTTCGTAGAACGCTTTGATATCGCGATTCGTAGAATCGGTCTCCATCACCAGCGTATCGCCGTGCACGAACATGCTTTCCTGCTGTGAATAATCGATGGCAAAAGCTGAATCGGTTGCAAGTCCGTACTCCGTTTTTTCATTATAGAAACCGTAATTACCCTGCAGAATGGCTTTTTTCTCCTTGTCTTCGAGATACATGTTGCCAAATACCTCACCCTCTCCGGTCTGACGGTTATAGAGAATAGTGTCACCGATAAGTACTTTCATCCCATCATTGCTGTACACCTCCGAACGATCCAGCAGTCGTGCATCATCCGTGGCCGTATTATACCATCCCCTGCTGGTATGCACATACCCGCTGTCGGAAACGATGCGAGAGGGACCCAGGATATCAACATATTTCGATTCCGTATTGTATTTCAATGTATCTGCATAGATAATATAATCTTCGTTCACCAGCTTCACACTATCGCTGAAGAGAGCCTGCTTTGTATCCGGGGCATACTGTCCCCAGTAAGATGTTAACTCATTCTCCTCATCCACCAGCATACCCCCCTCGAAGTAATATCCGAGATTTACTGAACGGTCGTAATCGAGACTGTCGGTAAAAAGAGTGACTGTACGGTCTTCCATACGGATGTTCTCTCGAAGTTTTGCAAGCCGCGTGTTGCCATCGTAGTGCAGGTAATCACCATAAACAAAGATAGTATCACCCTGCTCCATCCTTACATTACTGAAAGCCTCAAACGTGTTGGTTTGCTGATACAAATAAGCACTGTCGCAATACATAAATGCACCATCATGAAAGAAGGTCACATTACCGGTCAGTATCTCGGCTTCAAATCCGGTTCTCTTACTCCACAAGTCCGCCTTTCTAAGTTCGATAATCTGGACAGCAGGTGGCACGGATGAGCTTACGGGAGGTGGCTGTTGTGCTTGGGCCGACGCCATTATGACAAAAAGCACACTTAAGAGAAGTATGCTTTCCTGTATGAATTGTGAACCTTGTCTTTTCATTTTAAAAAAAAACTGTTACTTTTGCCATCCTTTGTATTTGAGCTCACACCCCTGCCAGTCGGGGTCAATACGAACATAGGTTTTATCAATTTTCTTCTGCAGCCACTCATCGACCAGATTTTGCTGCTTGGCGTTTTCAGCCATTTGTTTAACGATCTGATAATCGCTGTTGATTGCGGCCTTGTGCCCTTCGTTGCGGGCTGTTATTTTGATCATGGCAGCCACCTGTCTCCCTTTATCATTGAGCATGATAAAAGGCTTGGAGATCTCTCCCTCTTTCATCTCACCGGCTATTTTCGCGATATCCTGATTCAATTCGTTCAGTGCAAACCTGGGAGTACCTGAATTGGTGCTGCGTGAATTGTTCACCATGATCCCTTTGTTGTTTCGCGTATCCTTATCTGCTGAGAGGAAAGTAGCTGCCTCATCGAATGTAATCTTTTTATTCATAATCCCGACGCGAATCGAATCTAAACGCACAAGTGCCGTATCGAGTGACTCCTGTGGCACTTTGGGTTTCAGCAGGATATGACGAAAATTACCCATATCTCCCCTGCGTTCGATTAACTGGATAATATGAAAACCATATTCCGACTCCACCACGTTAGATACTTTCTTGGGATCACTCAGGGCAAAGGCTACACTGGCAAACTCAGGTACAAATCCCGAACGGTTCATAAAACCCAGCTCACCACCTTTCATGGCCGAGGGATCTTCAGAATGCAATAGCGCTAAAGTAGAGAATTCCCTCTCCCCGCTGTTGATCTGATCGGTATATTCACGCAGACGGGCTTTCACCTCATCAATCTCTTCCAGCGGTATTTTAGGCTCAGCAGTAATTATCTGCACCTCCAGCGTGGTTGGAATAAATGGCAGACTATCCTGTGGCAGGGTGTTGTAATACTTCCTGATTTCTGACGGTGTCAGCTGTATACTACCGAAGTGTTTCTGTTGTACACCTTCCACAAGCTGTTGCTCACGTATTTGCTGACGCAGATCCTCCCGGATACCGGCTATTTTTTTTCCGTAATACTCTTCGAGTCTCTCCACAGAGCCGGATGATGCGGTGTATTCATTCACCAGATACTCCAGTGTGCGGTTCACGTTCGATTCCTGCACTTCAATACTGTCCAGTTTCGCCTGATCGAGAAAGAGTTTTCTGATAGCCAGTTGTTCGGGTATGAAACAGTAGGGATCTCCCTCGATGCGCTGGTTTTGCATCAGGATCTCCTTGCGGTATTCCTCCACTTCTGATTTCAGGATGGCTTCGTCACCCACCACCCACACAATCTCGTCAATCACATTATTTTGAGAAATAACATACTGAGTAGCTGACAAAGTAAGAAGAAAAAGCAATATCTTAAATGAATACTTCATAGAACAATCTGTTTAAAAATAGCGATGTAAAAGTAGTGATAATCCACTAAGCTGCAAAATAGTTTGATGGTTAAAAGTAGTTATAAAGGATTGGCATCTTGAAATTTCGGAGATGACCGGCTAAAAAGGAACAGAGACGCCTTTGTGGGCGTCTCTGAGAAAAACATATCAAAACCGTTTGTTTATCCTTCAATGGCTGCCTGTGCTGCTGCCAAACGGGCAATAGGTACACGGAAAGGAGAACAGGAGACATAGTTCAGGCCAACGGTATGGCAGAATTTCACCGATGTCGGTTCACCCCCATGTTCACCACAGATACCGCATTTAAGTGTCGGACGTACCTCACGGCCTTTTTGCACGGCCATGCGTACGAGCTGTCCAACACCGTTCTGATCAATCACGGCGAAGGGATCATGTTTCAGAATTCCCTTATCGAGATACATCGGCAGGAACTTGGCCACATCGTCGCGACTGTAACCGAATGTCAACTGCGTAAGGTCGTTGGTGCCGAAGGAGAAGAAATCAGCCTCCCTGGCTATCTTATGTGCTGTAAGTGCTGCACGCGGGATCTCGATCATCGTCCCGATCTTGTATTCCACTGAATCGCTCTTCTCGGCAAACACTTGCTGGATGGTATTTTCAATAATCTCTTTCTGCGCCATGAACTCATAGACAATGCCCGTGAGAGGAACCATGATTTCCGGAATGGCTTTGATTCCCTCACTCTTCAGTTCAATCGCTGCCTCCATGATGGCACGTGTCTGCATCTCAGTGATCTCGGGATAGAGGTTTCCAAGACGGCATCCGCGTAAACCAAGCATTGGATTAGACTCCATAAGTCCTTCAACACGGTCGTGAATATCTTTATAGGAGATATCCATCACTTTGGCCATCTCCATCTGTCCTTTTTCGTCGTGAGGTACAAATTCGTGCAGCGGTGGGTCGAGCAGACGAATGGTCACGGCGTATCCTTTCATAGCCCTGAATATACCCATAAAGTCTTTTTTCTGCAGTGGGAGCAGTTTCTCCAGCGCTTTGCGGCGGCCTTCCTCATCTTTGGCGAGGATCATCTCGCGCATGGTGATAATCTTATCTTCCTCGAAGAACATATGCTCGGTACGGCACAAACCAATCCCCTTAGCACCAAAGTTGCGGGCAACCAAAGCATCGTGTGGAGTGTCGGCGTTGGTTCTGACATCCATACGCGCATACTTTTCTGCAAGCTTCATCAGCTCATTGAAATCGGCGTCGATCTCCGCATCCTGAGTAATTATTTTACCCTCATAGACGTTCCCGGTAGAGCCATCCAGAGCGATCCAGTCTCCCTCTTTCAACTCCTTACCGTTAATGGTCATTTTACGTGCTTTATAATCGATCACCAGATTGTTGGCTGCCGACACACAACACTTGCCCATACCGCGGGCAACAACTGCCGCATGTGAGGTCATCCCTCCGCGGGCGGTAAGAATACCTTGTGACGACGCCATACCACGCAGGTCTTCAGGGGATGTCTCTGTACGGCAGAGTATCACTTTTTTTCCCTCTTTGTACCACTCTTCAGCTTCATCGGCATGAAAAACAACCTGTCCTGCAGCAGCTCCCGGTGACGCCGGCAGCCCGTGAGTAAGCGGCTTTGCCTTAGCAAGCGCTTTCTTATCAAAAACAGGGTGAAGCAATTCATCCAGTTTCTCGGGATCACAGCGTCTCAATGCCGTTTTCTCATCGATATAACCTTGATGGAGCATATCAATTGCTATCTTCACCATCGCCGCACCGGTACGTTTTCCGCTGCGTGTTTGCAATATCCAGAGTTTTCCATCCTGAATGGTAAATTCGAGATCCTGCATATCTTTAAAATAATCTTCCAGCTTTTGCTGTACTTTTATAAGCTCTTTCGCACATTCAGGCAGTGCCTCTTCTAACGAGGGATAACTGACTGCGCGCACTTCTTCGGAAATACCCTTCATCTTTGCCCAACGGCGAGATCCTTTGATAGTGATTTCCTGAGGAGTACGTACTCCTGCCACCACATCCTCACCTTGTGCATCAATCAGATATTCACCATTGAAGATATCTTCACCCGTAGCAGCATCGCGTGTAAAGGCAACACCTGTGCCGGATGTTTTACCCATATTCCCGTAAACCATTGCCTGCACGTTGACGGCTGTACCCCACTCTTCAGGGAAGTTATTCATTTTACGATAGAGGATGGCACGTTCGTTCATCCAACTGTCGAAAACAGAGCAAACAGCTCCCCATAACTGATCCCAGGGACTAACCGGAAAATCGTTGCCGGTATTTTCTTTCACTGCAACTTTGAATTTTTTCACCAGCTCTTTCAGATCTTCAGTGGTGAAATCTGTATCCAACTCTATCCCTTTCGATTCCTTCATTTCATCCATGATCTCTTCAAAAGGATCTATATCTTCCTTGCTTTGAGGTTTCAATCCCAGCACCACATCGCCATACATCTGTACAAAGCGGCGATAAGAATCCCACGCGAAACGTTCATTGCCCGATTTCCTGGCAATCCCCTCAACGGCGTCATCGTTCAATCCGAGATTTAATACGGTATCCATCATACCGGGCATAGATACACGTGCACCCGAGCGAACAGAGACAAGACAGGGATTCTCCTTATCTCCGAATTTTGTACCGGTCAGCTGTTCAATCTGGGAAACAGCCTTTTCAACCTCTTCTTTCAAGACGCCGATCACATATTCTTTGCCTAGTTCGTTGTATTCAGTACAAACCTCCGTAGTAATGGTAAAACCCGGAGGAACGGGAACACCGATTAAGTTCATTTCGGCAAGGTTCGCTCCTTTACCTCCAAGCAGGTTTTTCATATCTGCCCGTCCCTCAGCTACGCCGTTTCCAAAGGTGTAAACTCTCTTTTTTTCCATTTGATGTTAAGTATTGATTATTTGAATGTTAAATTATTCTTCTATTATCTCTGTTCTATCATGCAAATATAATAATTTATCTAAAAAAGATATCATTATGACAAATAGCTTTTCTCTATATGATGTTATTATTGCGCTATTCTCATGGTATCAACCATTAATGGTTCTCTTGCAAGAGGTGCAGGAAGCACCTCCGGGGAATTCACTTCGACAGAGTCCAATTTCCCGTCTCCGAGATAAATATTGTACAACCGGATAGCGGGTGTGATACCGGATCTGTCCTGCAAATGAACAAAACCATTAATTTGTGTAAGTGTGTCACCCGGGATAAATCTCGACGCAGCCATGCTGTAGGTTTTATTTTCTCTGATCTCGTGCGATTGAGAAATAGTGGTATCGGCATACACCAATGTGAGCATTGATGATAAATCGGAGGTGAAAAGTGGAGGAATACCGATTACGCTGAAAGTGAATGAGAAATGATCTTCAGAAACCCTGGATCGAAACTCTGCAGAATCTAACCGGAAACTAAACCCTTTTTTCGCACCGGGCATAGAAAATGAATAGAAGGGAGGAATATAGGATGGAGATAAAAGTGCCGGATCAACAATCTGTTGCGCATTAAGCCTCTCCACTTGCCTGTCAATATCTTTACGAACACGTTGTAAACGTACCTTCACAGAATCATTCATCTTCAGGTATAGATCAATTCGGTCTGAATACCATGACAGAGATGTATCCCATTGTGCCTGTGTTACTTCATGTGCCTTGAAGACTTCGTTTATATAAGCTTCTTTTTTCTCAGGAGTATTGAAGTTGCTATAATCATTTTCCAGGATTGCCTCAGCAACGTACACATCATACATCAATTGCTCCATGCTCTTCCTGTTCAACACCTCCTTGGGACGGTTCTGACAAGAAGAGACCACCAAAATCAACAGAACGTAAAAAAAGAGATATGAAACAATCCTATATTTCACCTGCAATTTCTTTTTCTTCTTTTTCTTTTACAAGATCTTCACGCTCTTTCTTCGAGAGCAATGAATAAGATAAAGTTCTTCTGTAAAATAGTAATATCAGAATAACACCTACGGTAATTGCTGAATCAGCTATATTAAAAATGAACCTAAAGAATAGAAACTCCTGCCCTCCTACAACAGGTACCCAGTCGGGATAAGTGCCGCTAATCATCGGGAAGTACAACATATCTACCACCTTACCGTGAAGGAAGGAGGAATATCCATCTCCCCAGAGAACAAAAGAAGAGAGATGACCGGGATAACTGGCTTCGAAAATCATTCCGTAGAAGATGCTGTCAACGATATTTCCCGATGCACCTGCAAGAACAAGTGTGACACATATAATAAACCCGGTTTTGTAATTTTCCTTAACCAACCTACTGATATAAAACACAATAAGCACAACAGCAATAATACGAAAAAGTGAAAGGAAGAGCTTTCCTCCGGCCTCAATTCCGAAAGCCATCCCATTGTTTTCAACGAAATAAATCTTGAACCAGTCGGCAATATGAATGGTGTCGTACAATCCCATATGCGTTTTCACCCATATTTTGGAGAGCTGATCGAAGAGAAGAACCAGAATAACGACAGCCACAGCAACCCATGCTTTCTGTGTACTATTTTTCATACATCATATTTAGGGGTATATATCTAATGAAAGGTGTATTACCCCTCTCCTTTAAATTCGCAGATACCACGGAAACTTTCATGCAACAGTAATTATTTCTTCTTTGCTGATTTAGCTTCTATGCTCAACGTAGCATGAGGGACTGCACGTAGACGCTCCTTGGGGATCAGTTTGCCGGTTTCACGACAAACACCGTATGTTCCGTTTTCAATGCGGATCAAAGCAGCTTGCAAATTCTGAATA
>JAENWZ010000121.1 GCA_016649795.1 Proteiniphilum sp.
GGAATACTCCACCATCGCCGATATACCTGCTTATGTGATTGAAAACGGCAAGGGCGACTGCGGCCAGGTCACCCTGCTGCTGATCACGATGCTGCGCTACAAAGGGATACCCGCACGATGGCAGAGTGGCTGGATGACACACCCGGGAGAAGCCAACCTGCACGACTGGGCAGAGGTATATTTCGAAGGTGTGGGCTGGGTGCCTGTGGACGTATCTTTCGGTCGCGGAGAGCCACTCGGAAACGAAACAGGAAGGAAGTTCTTCATGTCGGGGATCGACTCCTACAGGCTCTATATCAACTCCGATTATTCAGATGAATTCTTCCCGAAAAAGAGATTTCCACGCAGCGAAACAGTCGATTTTCAACGCGGGGAGGCAGAGACTGAGACATGGAACCTCTATTTCAATCGATGGGATTATAAGATGGAAATTACCTATAAGTAATTCATCCGATTTTATTACTAATAGACAAATATGTGAATTTGTTTAACGACGATGGGGTAAAATCATTTAGTTGACATTATCTTTGTGTCAGAACACCTGTAAACCCGATGCATATGCATATCAATAATTTCGGTTTTTTGCGCGTGGCTGCCGCGTCCCCCCGGCTGAGAGTTGCCGACTGCGATTTCAACACAGCCGAAATAAAATCGGTGATAGAGCGCGCCGTGCAGGAGGAGGTGCAGCTGGTCTGTTTCCCGGAGCTGAGCATCACAGCCTACAGCTGTGGTGATCTCTTCTTCCAGGAAGCATTGCAGCGAAAAGCAGTCGCTTCGCTGACGGAGCTGGCCGCATTTATGAAAGGGAAACCATCCCTCATCGCCATCGTGGGCCTGCCACTACGCATCAAAAGCAGCCTTTTCAATGTGGCAGCAGTCATCTCATCCGAAGGCATCCTGGGCTTTGTACCCAAAACGAATATCCCTAACGACAGGGAGTTTTACGAAAAACGATGGTTCACCTCGGCGGCCGACCTGACTGACTTCTCCGTAGAGATCAATGGCGAAGATGTATCTATCAACACAGAAGGGATAATCTTCCGCACACCCTTTGCGAATTTCGGTATCGAGATTTGCGAGGACCTCTGGATGCCTATATCCCCTTCGTCAAAACTTGCTATGCAGGGAGCCGATCTGCTCTTCAATCTCTCGGCCAGTAACGAGCTGGTGGGTAAAAACAGGTACCGGAAATCACTGGTGCTGCAGCAGTCGGGACGTTGCAATACTGCCTATGTCTATGCCTCGGCAGGGTGCGGCGAATCAACCACGGACCTGGTATTCTCCGGCGCCTGTTTTATCGCCGAGAACGGTACGATGCTGGCGGAATCGAAACGCTTTTCACTGGAGAGCGAACTGATTATTGCCGATATTGATATCGAGGCACTCCGTCATGACAGGATGAAGAACACCAACTATATCACAATAGCATCCGGCAGCATCACGGAGATCGATTGCAGAATTGAACCAGTATCCGCGGAAAAGATGTACCGCACCTTTCTCCCGCACCCTTTTATTCCTTCAAAAGAGAGCGCCGAAGAGAACCTGTCGGAAGTATTCAATATCCAGACACACGGACTGGCCAAACGTCTGCAACACACGGGGGTAAAAACCGTGACCATCGGCGTTTCGGGCGGGCTCGACTCTACGCTGGCACTGCTGGTCACGATCAAGACATTCGATATCCTCGGGTTGCCACGCGAGAATATTATTGGTATCACCATGCCGGGTTTCGGCACTACCGACAGGACTTATAGCAACGCCATCGACCTGATGAAAGCTTCCGGTGTTACCGTGAGGGAGATCTCCATCGTGGATGCGGTAAAACAGCATTTCAACGATATCGGTCATGATATCAGCGACCAGAGTGTTACCTACGAGAACAGCCAGGCGCGCGAGCGGACGCAGATACTGATGGATTATGCCAACAAGATCGGCGGACTGGTGGTGGGAACCGGCAATCTCTCGGAGCTGGCACTGGGATGGGCTACCTACAACGGCGACCATATGTCGATGTACAGTGTGAACAGCAGTGTGCCAAAAACACTTGTGGCTTCCCTTGTACGATGGATTGCGGACACACAGATGGAAGACAGATCCCTCAAGATCCTGCATGATGTGCTGGACACCCCGTTTAGTCCCGAGCTTCTCCCTGCCGGCACTGATGGAAAGATTGCACAAAAGACAGAGCATTTCATCGGGCCCTATGAGCTTCACGACTACTTTCTCTATCGCATGCTTCGTTACGGCGACACTCCAAAACGCATTCTTTTCATGGCAGAACAGGCATTTACATCCATCTATTCTTCCGCTGAAATCATGAAATGGTTAAAGGTCTTTTACAAACGATTCTTCGCACAACAGTTCAAACGCTCCTGTCTGCCCGACGGACCGAAGGTGGGATCCATCAACCTCTCCCCCCGTGGCGACTGGCGTATGCCTAGCGATGCTGTGGCCGATATCTGGCTCAGCGAGCTGAAAGATGATCCCGGCAAACTAAATCCTGAACCCTAAACCTGGAAACATTGAACCATTGAACGCTGAATTCTGAACTTATAAACATGCATAAATTAATCACTCTTTTCACCTCACACACCGGGCAAGCCAATCCAACGCTGGAAGCACTGCCCTCATCGGGCTCTAACCGCAGGTATTTCAGGCTCACTAAAGGAAATACAAAACTGATCGGTGTATATGGAGAGTCACGAGAGGAAAACAGGGCTTTTATCTCACTGGCAAACCATTTCCTGGCACAGGGGCTGAACGTGCCAAAGGTGGTTGCTGTCTCCGCTGATGAGCTGTTTTACCTGCAGGAGGATCTGGGCGACAGGGTGCTTTTCGATCTCATCAAGGGGGGACGGACCACGGGCGTTTTCAGTCACGAGGAAAAAGAGTTACTCCACAAGACCATCTCACTCCTGGCCGATTTTCAATACCTCGGCGCCAGGGGTCTCGATTTCAGTATCTGCTACCCGCTGCCTGAATTCAACCACCGTTCCGTGATGTGGGATTTGAACTATTTCAAGTACAGCTTCCTGAAGACCACCGGCATGGAGTTTCAGGAAGATCTGCTGGAGAACGATTTCGAGAAAATGGCCGGCACATTGCTGAAAGATGCAACAGAGACCTTTATGTACCGCGACTTTCAATCACGCAACGTGATGCTGGTGGATGGCAATCCTTTTTTTATCGATTTTCAGGGGGGACGAAAAGGACCTCTCTACTACGATGTGGCATCGTTCCTGTGGCAGGCGAAAGCCAATTTCCCGGCCGAGCTGCGCGATGAACTGATTATCACCTATATCGATTCACTGAAAAAATACCAACCCGTCAATGAGTCCGCTTTCCTAAATCGTCTGCGTCAGTTCGTGCTCTTCCGCACACTGCAGGTGCTGGGTGCCTACGGTTTCAGAGGCTACTTTGAGAAAAAACCGCACTTTATACAAAGCGTACCCTTCGCACTGAACAACCTGCGGGAACTGCTGAAGGATGGGTTCGATGAATATCCATATCTGATCAGGATACTAAACGAGATGACCGATCTGAAACAGTTTGCCGATACACAAAAGCGGGAACTGGAAGTACGCGTCTACAGCTTTGCCTATAAGAAGGGAATCCCGAACGATCAGTCGGGTAATGGCGGCGGCTACGTGTTCGATTGCCGTGCCATCAACAATCCGGGTAAGTACGAGCGATACAATAATGTCACAGGACTGGATGAGCCGGTGATTAAATTCCTCGAAGAGGATGGCGAGATCATCTCCTTTCTTAACAATATCAATCCACTTATCGATCAGCATGTGAAACGATATATGGAACGTAACTTCACCAACCTGATGATCTCTTTCGGCTGTACGGGCGGACAACACCGGTCGGTCTACGCAGCGCAGCAGGTGGCGGAACATATTTCGGCGAAATTCGGTATAAGAGTATCGCTGATACACCGGGAACAGAACCTGGAGCAGGAGTTCAGAAAGAGGTAAGTATGCAAAAGATAAATCCGATTTATTTGAAATTTATCCGGATATATGAACGAAAAATCATTTCGATTTAATCCGGTTTAATTAGTGCTAAAAATTATCCTTCAATTTACGAATTAAGTGATCAAAAAAAATACTCATTAGAGCATCATTGTGTAAATTTGTCCGTTTAAATAAAAATGATATCTCAAAAAACAACTCTATATGGCAAAGAAAACCACCCCATCGAAAAAAACAGTTCCACACACTAAAAACGCAAAAAAATCACAACCCAAAATATCATTGTTGCAACGTCCTGGAGAGCTGACCCTGGAAGAGTGGCAAATTGCACTCAGAAAACAGGCTGCCCAAAAAGAACCGTTAACCATCAGACCTGAAAACAAAAAACAAGTATTGGGTGACTTTCACGTTCGGAACCTGCAAACCGACAATGTCTATAAAGTGGCATTCAGAGGCATAGAGAGTAGCTGGAATTATTGCTCATGCCCCGACTTCAAAACCAACCAGCTCGGCACATGCAAACATATCGAAGCAGTACAGTTATATATAGCAGAAAACCGCAAACGAATTCCCAAAGAGCTCATCCCGGCATACACTTCTGTATATTTGTCCTACAAAGGAGATCGCGATATACGTATTCGTATTGGATCCGACAACCGCGATGAATTTGCCGGCATGGCAAATCAATATTTCACCAAAGAGGGAATCCTGGAAGAGCAGAAGTATGTCTGTTTTTTCGACTTTTTGCAGCAAGCCCAACAGATCAACAATAACTTCCGTTGTTATAATGACGCACTGGAGTTCATCATCGAAAAACGGGAAGCCATTCACCGTAATAGCGTGCTGGATACAAAATATAAGGACAACAAATTAACTGGTTTGCTTCGCACCCTCCTTTATCCTTACCAGGAAGAAGGCATATTGTTTGCCGCACGCAAAGGAAGAAGCATCATTGCCGATGAAATGGGTCTGGGTAAGACCATCCAGGCTATCGGTACCGCCGAATTGATGCGGAAGGAATTTCATATCAATTCGGTACTTATTCTCTGTCCCACGTCGCTGAAATATCAGTGGAAAAAAGAAATTGAGAAATTTACAGGAGAAACAGCCCTCGTGATCGAAGGCAATCACTTAACACGGAGGGAACAGTATGCCCAGGACGTTTTTTACAAGATCGTATCGTACCACAGCGCCAATAATGACATAAAAATACCCAAATCACTCTATACCGATTTGTTGATCATGGATGAGGCGCAACGCCTGAAAAACTGGCATACACAAATTGCGAAAGCTGCCAAGCGAGTGCAGTCGCGATACACGCTCGCGCTATCCGGGACGCCTCTCGAAAACAAAATAGAAGAGCTGTACGCCATCGCGCAATATGTAGATCCCTATTGTCTCGGTCCGTACTATCAATTTATCGACCGTAGTTTGGTGCGCAATGAAACCGGAAAAACAATTGGATACAAGAATCTCAATGAAACCGGCGGGATGATTCGCCATATACTGATCAGAAGACGAAAACGAGATGTAAAAATCCAGCTTCCGTCACGGATGGATAAAATTCTGTTTGTCCCTATGACCAACGAACAACGCGGGATGCATGAAGAATTTAAAATCAGCCTGGCACAACTGATCATCAAATGGCAAAAAATGCGGTTCCTGAGCGAAAGCGATCGCCGTCGGCTATTGCTATTGTTAAACCAAATGCGCATGGTGTGCGACAGCACCTATATTTTAGATCAAAAAACACGTTTTGATACTAAAATTGATGAATTGATGAATGTGTTGGATGAGTTTTTGGAAGAAAGTGATGAAAAAACGGTTGTTTTCAGTCAATGGGAACGTATGACGCGCCTTGTTGCCGCCGAATTAGAAAAAAGGGGAGTCGAATACGAATACCTGCACGGAAGCGTGCCGTCGGCTAAGCGGAAAGATTTGATCGATCATTTTACGGATAAACCAGCCTGCCGAGTATTTCTCTCTACCGATGCCGGAAGTACCGGATTAAATTTGCAAGTGGCTTCGTTGATCATCAATCTGGATTTACCGTGGAATCCTGCCGTACTTGAGCAGCGTATCGCCCGCGTGCATCGGATGGGGCAAAAAAACAACGTACAGGTGATCAACTTTGTCTCTGCCGACACCATTGAAGAACAAATGCTTACAAAGCTTAACTTCAAATCGTCCATGTTTGAAGGGATTCTCGACAATGGCTCCGATTCCATTTTCCTGGAAGACAGCAAGTTCGACAAAATGATGCAGACAGTGCAGGAATTTGCCGCCACAGGAATGGAGGAAGGCAAAACAAGCACATCCGCTGTCGGCGCTAATGAAATTGAGCGGCCTGATCCTGTACAAAAAGAAAATGTAACAGACTCGTTGACGAGTGAGACCGCGATACCCGACATCGATACCGAACCGGAGGAAGAAACAAACGGAATAACGGGAAGTACACCCACTCCTCCCCTATCACATGAGGAAGCTTCACCGGAACAACTCATTTCTCAAAGTATTCATCTTTTGAGCGCTTTCGCCCGCACGCTCTCGTCGCCGGAAGCAACCGAAAAATTGGTGGACTCTCTTGTCGAAACGGACAAAGAGACAGGAAAGACCTCGCTCAAAATACCCGTCACCGACCGCTCCAGTGTGGTGCAAGTGATGAACGTAATTGGTAAATTGTTTACATTACAGTAAAATATGAAAGCAATGATCTTTGCCGCCGGAATGGGCACACGACTTAA
>JAENWZ010000169.1 GCA_016649795.1 Proteiniphilum sp.
CTGACCACTGAAAACTGAAAATATGGAACGGATTTTTATTGTAGGATATATGGGCTCGGGTAAAACCACCGTGGGGAAACGGCTGGCGAAGTCCCTCTCGCTCTCTTTTATCGATCTGGATGCCTATATACAGAACAGATACCGCAAAGCAATCTCTGAACTTTTCTCGGAGAAAGGCGAGGAGGAGTTCCGTAAGATTGAACGAGAGGCGGTGCATGAGGTGGCCCAGTTCGAGGATGTGGTGATCTCAACGGGTGGGGGAGCACCTTGCTTTTTCGATAATATGGAGGTGATGAACAGGGCAGGCGCCACCATCTACCTTCAGGCAGACCCTGAAGAACTTGCAGTCAGGTTGCTGGCCTCCAAAAACGTACGTCCGCTCATTTCCGGGAAACCGAAAGAGGAACTTATCCCCTTCATCACGCAACATTTGGCACAAAGAGAGCGTTATTACAATATGGCGAAAATCGTTCACCACACTGACCGGATGATCACCAAAGAAGAGGTTCATTTTACGGTGAACGCACTTGAGGAAAGATTGAAAAACAGAAACAGATAATTATGTACGAATCCCAGAAAAGCAGCTCTTTTTTCGTGAGGGAGCTGCTCCTGAAAACAGAAAAACAGAAAGTATCCACCGTCATCGGTATCCCGAAGGAAAATCAGGAAACGGAGAAACGTCTGACTCTGACACCTGAAACCGTAGCACAGTTGGTCTCATTGGGTTACAGGGTGTTAATGGAGACGGGAGCAGGACTCGCCATCAACTACTCCGACAGTTATTATGCCGAATCGGGCGCTGAGATTATGGAGAGTGCCGAAGAGGTTTTTCAGGCGAACCTGATTCTGAAGATAACGCCCCCCACACTCCGTGAGGTGGAGATGATGCGTCCGCGAACAACGGTCTATTCATTCCTCTATCTGCATCAACTCTCTACTCCGCTGCTGGAGAGGATGTCCGGGAAACGTATCAACGCGCTCGCTTATGAACTACTTTACGATAATTCGGGTGTCTCACCTTTTGTGACATCCATCTCTGAAATTGAGGGTGCTTCCTCCATTACGCTGGCAGCCGAACTGCTGAGCAATGCCCATGGCGGGAAAGGAATCCTGCTGGGAGGGGTGCCGGGCATTTCGCCCACAGAAGTGGTCATTATCGGTGCGGGTGTGGCCGGCACAATGGCAGCCCGTGCAGCGCTGGCACTGGGTGCGTCGGTAAAGGTGTTCGATGACGATATCTTGAAACTGCGCACCATTCGCCACGAGCTGGGGAGTCCGGTCTTTACCTCCACACTGCAGCCCAACGTTCTCAGGAATGTGTTTCGTTCAGCCGATGTGGTGATCGGTGCCATGCAATACATCAACAAAACTCATTTTTATCGGATCTCGGTAGACCTGATCGGGGAGATGAAGAAAGGATCACTGATCATTGACCTGCGTATGGCGCAGGGGGGCTGTTTTGAAACCACCATGGAGGCTTGTCTGCCTGATCATCCGGTACTGTTCGAGAAACACGGGGTACTCCATTTTTGTGAGATGAGCCTTAGCTCACGGGTGGCACGTTCCGCTTCTATAGCTTTGAGCAACATTTTTATTTCCATGTTCACCACCATGGGCGATTGCGGCGGTGTAGCCCATTTTGCCCGGTTCGACCGCGGTTTTGCTTCGGGCTTCTACATGTACGCCGGGAAAATGGTCAACTCTTACGTGTCCAACCATTTCAACTTACCGGTATCAGATATAGGGCTCTTCCTGCAGGGGTATTGAGAGCTATGCAGCTGTTGAGCACATGTTACCATTTGGATAAAACAAGAAAATGTTCTGTTTCCGAATGAAAAAGCTACGTTACAGCACTCAATTCCGGAAAGACTTTAAAAGATACAGAAATCAATCTGAAAAACTTCAAAAACTGTTAGAAGTTTTAAAATGCTTCAAAATGGAGAAGAGCTACCTTTTTTTACAATCTCCTCTGCAGCATCATGTACCATATAAACAGGATGCTCCCTTTAAAGAGTGAGGTGATGGAAATGGCCCACCAGACGCCGGTCACCCCAATACGGGATCCCAGAACGATTGCCAGCGGAATACGCAATGTATTGAAGATGATGCTGATAATGGCGGGTGGAGTGGTCCGTCCCAAGCCATTAAACATCGCCTGTGTGGTCAGTTCCAGCATCATAAAGAGTTGAGAAAATCCCAACACCATTAAATATTGTCCTCCCGCTTCATAAGCAGTTTTCTCGGGTACAAACAGTGAGAATATGGCTTCACCGTAATTGACAAATGCCAGTGTGACTACGATTCCCAGGGAACCCATCATCAATAGTGTGTATTTGAAAGCATTGTTGGCCCTGCCAATCTTTCGCGCCGCATAGTTCTGCGCCACGAAGCTCCCCAGAGCAGTGGAGAAACCATTCGAAGTGTTCCATGTGATTCCCTCAATCTGTCCTCCTGTGGTCTGGCTGGTAATGCCGAGATGACCCCCGTATACCGAAGCAAAACGGGCCAGATTCATGTTGATAAAAGCGAAATAGATATTCATGGCCGCCACAGGCAGACCCAGCTTAAGAATATTGATGGTGTATGTTCTGCGCGGCTTGATCAGAAATTGGAATTTGCCCAACAGACCGTTTTTCCTTTTCAGATGGCTGATAAAAAGCAAGAGCACCACACCCTGCGACAAAACGGTCGCCAGTGCCGCTCCCTTCACACCCATAGCAGGGAATGCACCTGCTCCGAAAATAAAGAGCGGATCGAGCACAATGTTGATCACCAGGCCGGTTGCGTTGAAGTAGAACGGGATGTCACTGCGACCGGAACCGATATATATTCCGGAAAAGTTGAGGATCAGAAACATAATTGGCAGCCCCAGAGCAATCACCCGCAAATATCCGGCCGCTTCAAGGGCAATCCCACTCTCCAGCTTATAAAAGGATACATAGGGATGGGGAAAAAGGAAGAAGAGTAACCCGAAGAAAAGACCCAGTATGATGGCGATGGTAGTGGTATGGGAAGCATAGAAAGAGGCTTTATCCAGTCGCCGTGAACCAATCGACTGACCTATGGAGATCTCGGCACTCACCTTGGAGATAAGAGCTACTGAATTCATCATCCACATCAGCATCCCGACAGAGCCTATGGCAGCAACCGATTTGCTGCCAAGACGCCCGATCCAGATGATATCCACCAGATTGTAGGTCATCTGAATAAAACTGATTGCCATCAGCGGAAGTGCTAATGTGATCAATTGACGGAATATACCTCCCTGCGTCAGATCGCGAATAGTTGGCGTATGTAAACGATGATCCTCCACCTTACCGTTTTTTTTGGATAAAAAAGGGAAGTAACCTGTTTTGTTACTTCCCTTGAGAGCGGAAGACGGGACTCAAACCCGCGACCCTCAGCTTGGAAGGCTAATGCTCTATCAACTGAGCTACTTCCGCATAATCAATGTGCCAATTTTTTAATATGCCGATGTGCCAATGATTGGTATTCCGTAAAGGAATCTCTTCCTGTATTTCAATTAGCACATTGACTCATTAGCGTATCGGCAAATTGAGTGGTGGGCAGTGATGGATTCGAACCACCGTAGGCGTAAGCCAGCTGAGTTACAGTCAGCCCCATTTGGCCACTCTGGTAACTGCCCAATTTTTCGAGCCACGAAGGTAATAAAAACTAATTGTATTTCGACTGAAGTGCAATCATTTTTAATGCTGTGATTGCAGCTTCATCACCTTTGTTCCCGTGTCTTCCTCCAGACCTGGCTTTTGCCTGATCTAGCGTGTTGGTGGTGAGAAGACCGAAAACGATCGGTATATTCTGTTGCAGGTTCAGCGCTGTGCAGCCCTGCGTCACACTTTCACAGACGAAGGTGAAGTGGGGTGTCTCACCCTGAATTACGCAGCCAAGAATGATCACGCTGTCCAGGTTCGCTTTTTCTATCAGAATCTTTGCTCCGTAAGTCAGTTCAAAACTTCCCGGCACATGCTCCACAATAATATCTTCACTCTCTACGCCGAATTTCAGCAGCGTATCGTAAGCACCGCGTAACAGGTTCCCGGTCACGGAGTAGTTCCACTCCGATACCACAATACCTACCCGTTTGCCTTTACCCTGGGGGATCAATGTGGGGTCGTATGATGAGAGATTATGCAATTCAGTTGCCATGCTTATTTCGTTGTTTTCAGCAATTCAGCCTGTTTGATGTACTTATCGGCCTCCTGTGCTTCGGGCGAGTTGATGTAGTTTTCTTTAATCTGTGTGAACACCTCTATTGCTTTGTCATAGTTGGCACCACTCAGATATGCCACTCCAGCCTTTTTGTAGTAGATGGGGCTCAGCATCTTGTCGTCCGACTCTTTGGCGGCTTTGAGGAAGCTGGCAATCGCCTCATCGGTCTGACCCATGTTCATCTGTACATCACCAATGGCACCCGTAACGGCCGGAGTTATCAGAAGATCACCCCCTTTAAACTTTTTCAGATGTTCCAGTGCTTTTTCGTTATTGCCCATTCGGTTATAGGAAATACCTGCATAAGCCCGGGCAAGATCAGCTGTTTTGGTGCCTTTAAACTGGTTGATGATTGATTCAAACCCGATATAATCATTTCCGTTGCCGAACAGCGCCAATGAATCCTCTCCGTTCTGGAAATAGCGTTCACCCTGGAAGATGGCAGCTTGTGCCTTTTCATTACGAGGTGCCTTGTATAAATAGTTGTATGCAAGAAAAGCTCCTACCGCGATAACAACGATGAGCAGTCCTATTAAAATGGATTTCTGGTTTTTTTCCAGAAACTGTTCCGAAGTGGTTAATGCTTCACCGATATTTTCAAAATTCTTTTCGGCTTTCGACTCTTTTGTTTTTTTTGCAGACATACCTTATTGAAAAAATGTTACGTTTGTTTTAAGAGATGCAAAAGTAATTGTTTTTAAGTGATAAATAAAATTTAGATGCCTGTTTTTTTAGAAAAGTGACGTCACGCTTTAATCTTTTTCGTACGTTTGTAGTCTAATGGGCAGTTTCAACAACAAGTTTTACCCGGACAGGAGGTTGCGGTCGATGACTCTCATCTGGTGAAACAATAGGAACGTTGAAAATAAAATAATTATATGAAAAAATATATACTGACGTTAAGCATCTTGGTGATCAGTCTGTTTACTGTTGATGGTCAGATTGATACCGGTTTCACTACCGTTCCGCTGGTGAACGGGAAAGTGGTTTTTGAACAGTTCATCCTCGCCGATCAGGGAGTCCTCGCCGATCAGAAATATGCTCTACTGCAAAAGTGGGGAAAAGAGAGATTCACGGGAAATCCATTGTTGTCGGGAATCCGATTCGATGATAAGTCGCGGAGTGTCACAGTAAGC
>JAENWZ010000211.1 GCA_016649795.1 Proteiniphilum sp.
AAAAGGAGATCCATGCAAACAGCCTCGATCATCTTTTTTACAATATTGAATCGCCTCTTGTCTACGTGCTGGCTGATATGGAGTGGACGGGTGTCCGTCTCGATCTGGAGGCACTGAACGAGCTATCCGGGCTATTCACCGAGGAACTGATGAAGATAGAAAAAGAGATCACCGAGATGGCAGGCACCGACTTCAATGTCAATTCACCCAAGCAGATAGGAGAGGTGCTGTTCGACCGGTTGAAAATCATGGATAAACCGAAAAAAACAAAAACAGGACAGTACAAAACCGGCGAGGAGGAGCTGGAGAAAATGCGATTCAAACATCTCATTATCGGCAAAATACTGGAACAGAGAGGGCTGAAGAAGCTGCTCAGCACCTATGTGGACGCCTTTCCTCTACTTATCCATGCACGTACAGGAAAGATACATACGTCGTTTAATCAGACGGTGGCTTCCACCGGTCGCCTGAGCAGCACAAATCCCAACCTGCAGAACATCCCTATCCGAGATGATCGCGGCAGAGAGATGCGAAAAGTATTTATCCCTGATGAGGGATGTATCTTTGTTTCCTCGGACTACTCGCAGATTGAACTGCGTATTATGGCTCATCTGAGCGGCGACAGGAACATGGTGGAAGCATTCAACAAAGGGCAGGATATCCACGCAGCCACAGCCGCAAAAATATTCAAGATACCTATTGAGGAGGTGACAGGTGATATGCGCAGAAAGGCAAAGACCGCCAATTTCGGTATCATTTACGGCATCACACCCTTCGGATTGTCGGAACGGTTGAGCATCCCACGCAGCGAAGCCAGGGAGCTGATCGATGAGTATTTCGTTACATTTCCCGGTGTAAAACGCTATATGGACGAATGTATCACCAACGCAAGAGTAAAAGGGTATGTGGAGACGATTTTCGGCCGCAAGCGGTATCTGGCAGATATCAACTCCCGCAACGCCACCGTTCGCGGCTACGCGGAGCGCAATGCCATCAACGCACCGATTCAGGGGAGTGCGGCAGACATCATTAAAGTAGCAATGACGCGCATTTTCGATAGACTTCAACAAAAAGAGATGAGATCGAAAATGATCCTTCAGGTGCATGATGAGTTAAACTTCAATGTGGTGCCCGATGAGCTGGAGACAATCCGGGAAATTGTAACAGAGGAGATGGAAAATGTATATAAGCTGAGTGTACCGCTGAAAACAGACCTGGGGGCAGGAGAAAACTGGCTTGTAGCCCATTGATCGTTATGCTTGACGGACTGGCGGAATATGGTTACTGGGGATTGCTGATTGCTTCCTTTCTGGCAGCAACAGTTTTACCTTTCAGCTCAGAGGTGGTTTTTGCCGCGCTGGTTGCATCCGGAATGGATATCTGGCAATGCATCTTTTACGCGACCATCGGTAATGCAGCCGGAGGAGCCACATGTTATTATTTAGGGCGGCTGGGCAATGTGGAGTGGCTGGAGAAATGGCTCAAGATCAAACCGGAGAAGCTTGAGAAAACAATACAATGGCTTCATGGCAAAGGTGCCGTGATGGGATTCTTCGGTTTTCTTCCTGTTGTAGGTGATGCGATGCTGGTGGCACTGGGCTTTATGCGGGCCAACGTTCCCGTGGTAATGATCACCATGACCATCGGTAAATTTTTGCGATACTTGCTGATAGGCTTTGGCACAGGCCAGATCATGTCATGGTTTTGATTCAGCGGTAAGCTGTAAGCCGTAACTAACTTCCAACTTCTGATTTCTAATTTCTGATTTCTAACTTCTTTGTTCTTATTTCTTATGACGATTCTTTTTCACGAAATAGTTTATGGTCCTATCCACAGTCGCAGGTTGGGCAGCTCACTGGGAGTCAACCTGCTGCCGTATGACGGCAAACTTTGCTCGTTCGACTGCATCTACTGCGAGTGCGGATTCAACAGGGATTTCCGAACCAAAACAAAGTTGCCTGACCGGGATAACGTGTGGGCAGCCCTGCAGGATAAGCTGCAGTCACTTCAGGAGGAGGAAGCAAAGCTTGATGTGATTACTTTTGCCGGCAATGGCGAGCCCACGATGCATCCGGAGTTTGAGGGAATCATTGGCGACACCCTGCAGCTTCGGGACCGCTTTTTTCCCACCACCAAAATCAGCGTACTCTCCAACGGACTGCATCTCAACAAAAAAGAGGTGTTTGATGCAATGAAAAAAGTGGACAACCCCATCCTGAAACTCGATTCTGCCTTCGACGAGACGGCACGCCGGATCGATCGGCCCAATGCAGCATCCTACAGTGTAAGTCAGCAGGTGGAGCGATACAGGTTGTTTCAGGGTGATTTTATTCTGCAGTCGATGTTCCTTCGCGGCAGTTTTGAGGGGAGTGTGGTGGACAACACCACCGAAGAGGAGGTCTCAGCCTGGTTGGCGCTCGTCAGATCGCTGCGGCCACGCGAGGTGATGATCTACACCATCGACAGGGAAACACCCGCCAGAGAGCTTGAAAAAGCACCACTTGAGGTGTTGCGCGAAATTGCCCGCAGGGTAGGGGAGCTCGGTATTCAAACGAATGTAGCCGGGTAGTCGAGGGCACTCTTTGAAATAGATAACCGGGTGTTCGGTTATCTATTCTCCAGAAAACGACCCAGACTTAAATAACGGTTGTATTTTTCTGCATAGAGAGCACTCTTCTGTCTGTCAGGAAGATACTCGGAGAGTACTCCCCGACCCAGACCCCTCTGTGCATCTTCGACAGTGACATAAAGACCACCTGCCACAGAAGCAAGCATAGCCGCTCCCAGGGCACCTGCCTGCTGTGCTGCTGCTACTTTAATCGGTACACCCATCACATCGGACAACATCTGCATCACATAGGGCGATTTCAATGAAATGCCCCCTACACCTATTACCTCTGTCACCTTAACCCCCTCTTTTTCGAGATGCTCCATAATGGCGCGTGATCCAAAAGCGGTTGCCTCCACCAAACTTTTAAAAAGTTGCGCAGGTGTTGTACCCAGGGTAATTCCGGAAATAGCTCCCTTCAGTGTCTGATCGGCAAAGGGAGTGCGGCGTCCGTTCAGCCAGTCGCTCGCAACCAGATCATTTTCGGTTACCGGCAGCTTTGCTGCCTCTTCATTGAGTTTCGGTAATATCTTACCGATAAAGGAAGATTGATCATCACCGGGCAGAAGATCAAGCGACCAGGAGAGAATATCTCTCAACCATGCATAAAGATCACCAAAAGCCGATTGTCCCGCTTCCAGACCTATAAGACCCGGAATGACAGAGCCATCCACCTGTCCGCTGATTCCCGGTATAAGCTTTGTTCCGATATCCTCTTTGGGTGTGACCACTATATCACAGGTAGAGGTACCAATAATTTTCACCATTGTGTTCGCACCGATTCCGGCACCGATTGCTCCTGCATGTGCATCAATAATCCCCACTGCCACATCCACACCCCGGGGCAATCCCAGCCGCTCAGCCCACTCTTTGGTAATCCTCCCGGCAGAGATATCACTTGTGAAGGTTTCATTGCTCAGACGCTCTCCAAATCCGTTTAGCAAAGGATCCAGCGCGACAAGGAACTCCTGTGAGGGATATCCTCCCCACTCATCAGCCCACATACCCTTGTGTCCGGCAGCACAGCGACTACGTTTCACCTGTTCCGGCCTGAGATTGCCTGTCAATAGAGCAGGCATCCAGTCGCAATGTTCAATCACAGCATAGGCATCACTCCTTATTTTCTCATTATTCCGTAATGCGTGCAGCGCCTTTGCCCAAAACCATTCCGAGGAGTAGATGCCCCCCGAGCGGGAGGTATAATCCGTTTTCCAGCCGTGTGCCAGGCTGTTTATATCATCTGCTTCCCTGATGGAAGTATGATCTTTCCAGAGGATGAACATCGCATCAGGATCATCGGCATGTTCAGGCAGTAATGCCAGCGGTGTACCGTTTTTATCCGTCAGGCAGGGAGTGCTCCCGGTAGTGTCAATACCTATAGCGACAATGTTCTCCACCTCATTGGTTGATAGCTTCGTCAATAGACCATCTATAACCGCTACCAGTGAATCGATATAATCCTGCGGGTGCTGCCGGTACTGATTCTTCGCGGAGTCGCAGTACATCTCCTTTTTCCAGCGCGGATAGAAGGAGACATGGGAAGCCAGTTCACTG
>JAENWZ010000325.1 GCA_016649795.1 Proteiniphilum sp.
GATAAAGAGTGCTTACGATGAGGCTGCATCACGTCTTATCCTGCTCGATTATGATGGCACACTCGCTCCCTTTGTGAAGAATCCGGAGGATGCTGTTCCCTCGCCGAAGCTGTTGGAACTGCTTCAGCAGATGAGTGCCGACAAGAAGAACAAGGTGGTGATCAACAGCGGAAGGAATCACCAGATACTTGATCAATGGTTTGAAGGGTCAGAACTCGATTTTGCTGCCGAACATGGTATATTCTACAAAGATAACGGGAAATGGAACAAAAATATTATGGAGAAAGTCGTGTGGGACGATGAGATCATCGACATTATTCAACACGCGATTGACAAAACACCCCGTTCTCGGTTGGAACAGAAAAATGCCGCCCTGGTGTGGCACTATCGTAATGTAGATGTGTGGCTTGCCGATTTGCGGGCGCAACAACTGATCAATGCATTGATTGGTCCCTGTGCCAGATTAAATCTGCAGATTGTTCCCGGAAACAAGATTGTGGAGATCAAACCGCCCGATTTTAATAAGGGCAGTGAGGTACTGCGTAGGCTGGAGCATAAAGAGTACGATTTTGTGCTGGCTATCGGTGACGACACAACGGATGAAGATATGTTCAGGGCATTACCTGCCGAAGGTGTAAGCATCAAGGTAGGAAGCTTCTCTCCGGCAGCGAAATACCGCATCCCGCTACAATCGTCTGTGATACCGTTCCTTGCGAATCTTATCAAATAATATTTTTTAAAATGGATTTTCTCAATCAAATATTATCACCTGAAAGCTCACTCAGATATCCCATCATTGCGCTCATTTTCTTGTTGTTGTTTGTCATCCTGGCATCCATATTCAGGCTGATCATGAACAGGTGGCGTCAGCGTACACGGAAGAGCAAGAGCCCCATCGATGATTTTATCGTGCGTCTCTTCACAATCCCGGGCATATGGATCATATTTGCCATCTTACTAAATATTTTCAGCTCCCTTCTTAAAGAGAATGAAGGTACGTATGCTGTGCTGAAGAAGATAAGTTTGATTTTGCTTATACTCACCATTGGCTGGTTCATTGTGCAGGTCATCAGGGCGCTGTTCCACTACTGGCAAAAGAAGTTCGATATCAACAGCCCCAACAATCTTGAGGCAAGGAAAAGGCTTACGCAGATGAGTATGATCGAACGGATTGCGGTGATCACCATTATTTTCATCTTTGTCTCGATTGCGCTGATGACCATCGAATCGGTACGGCAACTGGGGGTAAGCCTTCTTGCATCGGCCGGGGTAGCCGGTATTATTATCGGGTTTGCCGCCCAGCGCAGCTTCGGTCAGATCTTTTCGGGCATACAGATCGCTTTCACCCAACCTGTCCGCATAGATGATGTGGTGGTGATTGAAGGGGAATGGGGAAGGATTGAAGAGATCAACATCACCTATGCCGTGGTAAAGATCTGGGATGAAAGGCGACTAATTGTCCCTATCGACTATTTCCTCAACAACCCAATACAGAACTGGACACGTAGCACTTCCAATATTCTGGGAACAGTCTTCCTCTATGTATCATACGATCTGCCTGTAGATCCGCTGCGTGATGAGCTCGCCCGCATAGTGAAGGAGGATCCTAACTGGGACGGTAGGGTACAAAACATTCAGGTAACCGAAAGCCGCGAGTGGTACAAAGAGTTGCGTGTGCTGGTGAGCAGTACCAATTCATCCCTGAACTGGGATTTAAAGGTAGCGCTGCGTGAGAAGCTTATCGATTTTATCAATAAAAACCACCCCGGTTCATTCGCAACAATACATGGGATGGGCAACGGACAGCGGATGGCCTCAACGCTTAGGGACGAATAAATTTAGAGAGTTGCTTTTCTTCCGAAAACAGTACGGCCGTATTGATCAAGGCCAGGTGTGAGTAAGCCTGTGGGAAGTTACCGAGCTGTCTCTTGGTCTTGAAATCGAGATCTTCGCTATAGAGTCCTACATGATTGGAATAGGAGATCATTTTCTCAAAGATCTCACGTGCCTCCTCCCGCTCCCCTATCATAAAGAGTGCTTCAATAAGCCAGAAAGTACAGATGGTGAATGAAGAGGTGGGTACGCCAAAATCATCTTCTGCCTTGTACCGGTACATCAACCCTTCGTGGTAGAGATGCTCCTTGATGGCTTTCACTGTTTTCACATAACGCTCGTCATCGGGTGCAATGAAATCATAAAACTGCATCAGAAGCAGCGAGGAGTCGTAATCCCTGTTTTCATATGCCTGCGTGAAGCATTGCAACTCTTCGTTCCACCCTTTCTCGTGCACTTCCGCCTTGATGATGTTGGCCTCATCACGCCATC
>JAENWZ010000191.1 GCA_016649795.1 Proteiniphilum sp.
TATTTTACTGACATGCTTGATTATGAAGGAATTATACCTTTAGGTAAAGAGTTTCCCGGCAAGTCGGCTAACCGTTTCATGGAATGGTTTACCTTCAGTGATGAATCTATAGACGGTAAAAGTAAACAAAAGGCATACGCGTTGTTTGATAGTACTTTTATCGACAGTATTGAAGTGGGAACCACCAAAGGATTGCAGCAGATCCATGCTTATTTGTTTGGTGGATTATATGACTTTGCCGGCCAGATAAGACAGAAAAACATTTCGAAAGGGGGGTTCCAGTTTGCCGTAGCACATTATTTAAGCAATACATTGAAGCAGATTGAACAAATGACTGAAAACAGTTTCGATGAGATTGTTGACAAATATATAGAGATGAATATGGCTCATCCATTTATGGAAGGCAATGGACGAAGTATGCGTATCTGGTTAGATCTGATACTAAAAAAACGACTGAGAAAATGTGTAGATTGGAGTAGGATTGGTAAAAATGAGTATCTGAATGCAATGATAAAAAGCCCGGTAGACAGTACAGAGATAAAGAATCTGCTTAAAAAAGCTCTGTCCGATGATATCAATAGCCCTGAAATGTTTATGAAAGGGATTGATTACTCTTATTACTATGAAGAAGATTTAAAGTAATCCCATGGACCAACCCAAACTGGAGCGGTTGCTCCGGCTGATGAAGATGCTCACGGCCAACAACTACCTTACCGTTGAGGAGATCGCGGAAAAATTATCCATCTCACCTCGCTCTGTATACAGGTATATCGATACATTCCGGGAAGCAGGATTCGTGATTAAGAAAAAGAATAATTGCATCCGGCTGGATAAATCGTCGCCCTACTTCAAGGATATCAGTGAGCTGATTCACTTCACCGAAGAAGAGGCTTACATTCTCAAGTCGGCTATTGAGAGCATCGACGAGAACAATATCCTGAAGCAGAACCTGAAGAAGAAGCTCTATACGGTCTACAACTACAAGATCCTGGCAGAGACCATCGTCAACGGCAGGCACAGTAGGAATGTGCGGCAGCTGGTGCAGGCGATGGAGGAGCAGCAGACTGTTTTACTTAAGAACTACTCCTCCTCACACGGGAATGACATCCGCGACCGCAAGGTGGAGGCGTTTGCCTTCACAACCAACTACGAGCAGGTGTGGTGCTACTGCCTGGAGGACCGGGAGGTGAAGCTCTTCAGAGTCTCCCGCATCGGAGTGGTGGAGGTACTGACGGAGCCGTGGAAGCACGTGGCCGCTCACGTGGCGGGTTATATCGATATCTTCCGGATGCACAGCAATCTGAAGTTGCCTCTGAAGTTGAAGATGGGGCTCCGCTCCTCCAGTCTCCTGGCGGAGGAGTTCCCACTGGCATCGAAACAGCTGCAAAAGATTTCGGATAACGAGTGGATCCTTGATACCGAGGTCTGTTCCTACGACGGGGTGGGGCGTTTCATCATGGGCCTGCTGGAGGATATCGAGATCATCGACTCACCGGAGTTCCTACAATACATCGCCACCCAGATTGATATGATGAAATCTCTATCATTTTAGGCTATTACTCAGCGTGTCATTCACAAAACGTTTGATCTGTTCATCGAAAAGTTTTGTGGATCGAACAGCTGTTTCGGTATTTCCGTCATACTCCATATAACTGACATAGATCATTCTTAAATCATCAGAGGTGGAAAAAAGGATTATTTTGTCTTTTTCAGGAGAAATGAATCCAGCGCTATACGCTCCAGTTTGTGCCACGGGAATATATCTTTCCAACAGAAAATCAACAATTACACTCGCAATATTGGAAAGTGTCTCGCAAGCAAACATTGAAAGGTTTAACTTGTTGTTCTCGAACATATATCCATAAATCACATCGGAATGGTCGATTCTTTTCTGGATGCCAAATCCATTCTCTATTTCAATAATCTCTTCACCTGCGGCTGCTTTGGATTTCACTGTTTCATAATTCTCCCCAAAGCCCAGGTATGGTTCCGGTAAAAAATTGATCAGTGTTTTAACCTCTACAATGGCAGTTGCTGTCTCCTCCATGGATGTTACCAGAATGGTTGTTTCACCTCTTACTCGACCTTCCACAATACCTTCTTCAGATACGGATGCAATCAGATTATTTTCTGACTTAAATGACACATCACTGGAATTGTTTTCAACAATCAGTTCTTCTGTACTTTCACGAAACAGGGTCAGTTCGTTGTTTTTAATACTTAATGCAGGTTTTGCTTCTTCCTTTGAACAACTGAACAAGATTGTCAGTATCGGCACCAATAAGAAATACTTTTTCATGTCAAATTATTTATAGTGTTACATATTTAAACGACAAAGGTATTCCGCTCTTTTGACAGTTTATGTCAAACATCAAAAATAATTTGAATATCCGTACATTCTTGATTATGTTATGATAGTAACAATTACGGTTACACCCATGTATTCACCATTCATGTACAATTTGGCTCCGCTGGGATCAGATTGAATCAATGTAGCACTCGAACAACTCGCAAATAATACAGACTGTCGGCAAGGGTTGTCTTCGTACCGTCTGGCTATTTGGCGTTTTTTTTGTTATACCTTATGCTTAATGAACGTTCCTTTATCCAGTTCATCAAAAGCCAGTTCCAGCTCTTGCCGGGTATTCATGACAATGGGTCCACCCCAAGCTACAGGCTCATGAAGCGGTTTTGCCGCCAGGAGAACAAACCTGGCACCCCGGTTGCCTGAACGGACAACAACAGCATCGTTAGTGGCTGCATTTTTATCGGTAGAAGTAAATAAAACAGCACATGATTTGTTCTCAAAATCCGACAGGGGTTCGTTCACCGCAAGTGTTCCGTCAAGTAAATAGATAAAAAGTGTTTCGTCGTTGGGCGTTTCAGTATAGGTACAGGTACTGTCAGGAGCCAGATCCACATCGATATATTTTACCTTCACGTACTTCCCCTCAAACAGACCGCTTTTCCCCTTATACGAGCCTGCCAATATCCTGACTACCGCATTCTCTTCTGCTACAACCACGATCTTGTCCTGCGTAATATCACCATAGGAAGGAATAGTCATTTTATCTTTTGCCGGCAGATTGACCCACAGCTGGCAGCCCAGCATCCTGTCTGAAGCTTTGGGCATCTCCTGGTGAATAATTCCCGATCCGGCCGTCATCCACTTTGTGTTTGCCAACACAAACAAAGACAAGCCTGTCAACTCCATGGCCACATTGAGCGCACGCTCTTTCAGTGTGGAGGAGACCAGCCGCTACGCCGGCGGGCTCGATGATCCTGCGCGTCTGGCTTCTGCTTTCGCCGGCGTAACCACCACGCAGACAACAAACAATGCAATCATTATCCGGGGCAATTCGCCCAGAGGCGTGTTGTGGAGAATAGAGGGGGTGGATGTGCCTGCTGCATTCCACTTCCCCAATGTCGATTTTATTGGCGGCGGAGGTTATACCGTCCTGAGCAATCAGATGCTCCGCAACTCTGATTTCTTTACCGGTGCTTTTCCTGCTGAATATGGAAATGCCAGCTCGGGCGTGTTCGATATAAAGATGCGCAGTGGTAATGCGGAGAAGCAGGAGTACACTGTGGGTATAGGATCCAGCGGTGTTGATTTCTCGGCGGAGGGACCATTAAGAAAAGGCAGGAAATCAACCTACCTGTTCAATTATCGTTACTCAACCCTTGCACTGCTGGGCAAGCTGACCAATTTCCCGAACCTGCCCACCTTTCAGGATCTGACCCTCAAGTTCGAATTTCCTACAGAGAGTGCCGGAACATTCTCTCTCTGGGCGATGGGGGCAGATGATAAGAACAGGAAAGAAGCCGATGCGGACACATTGAACTGGAAAACCGACTATGATCGTACGGGGCAGGATTATTTCAATCGCTTCGGAGTTGTTGGATTATCACACCGGCTTACAATCGGAACAAATACATACCTGCACACGCAGCTCAGTGCCGATGGCATGAGATATGGCATGGATAAGAAGGAATACACCTTTGACTCGCAATTACTCCCAACCGATTATATCAGAAGCACCGAGGGGAAATTTACGTTCAGAGCGACAGTGAACCATAAGATTGGACCAAGGGTGAGCACACGATCGGGTGTTACACTCAACAGCCTCTTCTTCGATAACAGGCTTGATAAAGCATTCAGAGATGATCCCGGTGAGATGGTCACTTTTGTCAATACCAGCGGCAGAGGTTTCTCTTCCCAGGCTTTTACCCAATTCAAAATAGATCTTTTACCCAACCTCTCTACCAATATCGGCTTCCACTCCATGTACCTCGATGTGAACAATAAAGCGACGTTGGAACCCAGGACAGGGGTAAGCCTGGGTATTTCGCCGAACGACGAGCTGAGCTTTGCCTACGGGTTGCATACGCAAATGGAAGAGCTGCGCACCTACTATTCACAAACAGACAATGATGGTGTGATTGAGATGCCGAACAAAAACCTCGGTTTTATGAAATCGCATCATTTGGTTTTGGGATACAGCCGGAAGGTGAGTGATGTGATGCGCATAAAGATTGAACCCTATTACCAGTTATTGGAGGATATACCGGTATATGCGAACAGCTCTTTCTCCATAATCAATATTACTTCCAACTGGGCAGTGAACCGTAAGCTGGAGAACAGCGGTACCGGCAGGAACTACGGTATTGATCTGACCGTTGA
>JAENWZ010000051.1 GCA_016649795.1 Proteiniphilum sp.
AAATTGTGTACGGGGATATTCTTTGTTGACCTGTACAACGTTCACATCCTTCCAGTAGGGGAGCTTACGCTGTCCGGAAACAGTTTTGTGCTCCTGTGCATTTAGCTGATTGAATGTGAGTAGACAGCTAAGCAATGCAAACAGAAAAAATTTGATTTTCATTACACTGAAGATTGATAGAATAGATTTACCCGTATAAATTTACTGATCCTGCATTTCCGACAATAAGGCATCGGCCAGACGGCTCGCACCCAGTCGAAAAAGGGTGTTGTTACACCATTCCTCACCAAGAATCTCCTTCACGATGGTATAATATTTCAGGGCATCCTCTGTGGTCACCACACCACCAGATATTTTTACACCTGCTTTTCGCCCTGTTTTATCCTTATACGACTTTATTGCCCGGCACATCACGTATACAGCTTCCGGAGATGCTCCTAGATATCCCTTGCCGGTGGATGTCTTCAGGAAGTCGGCACCGGAATAGAGCGATAGGATGGAGGCATTGTGTATGTTTTCTGCTGTGTGCAGTGCTCCTGTTTCCAGTATCACCTTCAGCGTGGCGTGGCGACAAGCCTCTTTTATTTCGGTCAGTTCTTCACACAGCTCTTCGTATTCTTCTCCCAGGAAGAGACCTACATTCATTACCACGTCTATCTCATCGGCACCATCAGCTACAGCAAGTGCCGTTTCGGCAATTTTTACTTCTGTGAAGGTCTGTGATGAAGGAAATCCGGCTGCAACAGCAGCAATTTTTACATCTGCCGTTAAGGCTTCCTTCACAGTAGCAGTGAAATTGGGATAGACACAGATTGCTGCAACGTTATCTACCTCCGGGTGTGCTCCGTCGAAATTGTTCACCTTATCAGTAAACTTCCAGAGGCTCTCCTTCGTGTCGGTAGTATTGAGCGTTGTAAGGTCAATACAGCTGTAGAGCTTTCTGTAGAGCTCAACGGATCTGTTTTCTTCCATTTTCTCAGCGATGAGTTTGTTTACCTTTTCTGTAACCTCTGCATCAGAAAGTGTGAAAGGATAGCTCTTCATGGTTTTTACATACTTATCTTCTTCCATCTTATCCTATTTTTTATTTGTTTAATTTCTTGTTGTTCTTGTGCCTTGTGGCATCTCTGCTTGTTTTCTTTGCGATATTTTTCTGCAGTGCATCTTCCAGATCTACACCTGTTTGATTGGCCAGACAGATCAATACCCACAACACATCTGCCATCTCATCGGCGAGGTTTTTCGACAGATCGGACTCTTTGAACGACTGATCACCATAGGTGCGTGCCATAATACGTGCCAGTTCACCTACCTCTTCGGTAAGGATGGTCATATTGGTGAGCTCGCTGAAATAGCGTACACCATATGTCTGAATCCAGTTGTCTACTTGTTGCTGTGCCTCCTGTAGTGTCATTTATTCCCTGTTTTTTGAGTCTATCCAGATGGTAACCGGACCATCGTTTACGAGATGAACCTTCATGTCAGCACCAAATTCCCCCGTCTGTACCGGTTTCTGCAACAACGCAGAAAGGGTGGTGCAGAACTGTTCATACAAAGGTACGGAAATTTCGGGTTTTGCGGCACGGATGTAGGAGGGTCGGTTTCCCTTTTTCGTGCTGGCGTGAAGGGTGAATTGAGAAACAACTAAAATTTCACCTTCTGTTTCTAAAACAGACCTGTTCATCACACCGTTTTCATCTTCAAATATACGCAAATGAAGGCTCTTTTTACACAGAAAAGAGATATCTTCTTTATTATCTCCCTCTTCAATACCCATGAAAAGCAACAACCCATTTCCTATGCTGCTTTTCACCTGTCCGCCAATATGGACAGCTGCCTCTGATACCCTTTGAATAAGTAGTCGCATAACCTCTCTTTATTTTTTACTCTCACTGATCCATTTAGAAATAATTTCTCCCTTGCTGTTTCCTATGATGGAAGTAATCTCATCCCTGCTCGCCTCTTTTATCCTTTTTATACTTTTGAAGTGGGAGAGGAGTTTCTTTTTTGTCTCTGTTCCGATACCTTTCACATTATCCAGTTCCGATACGATTTGCGATTTACTCCTTTTTTGCCGGTGAAAAGTGATCCCAAACCGATGTGCTTCGTCACGCAGTTGCTGGATCAATTTTAACGTTTCAGAATTCTTGTCGATATAAAGCGGAACAGAATCGCCGGGATAATAAATCTCCTCCAGCCGCTTTGCAATGCCTATAATGGCTATCTTACCATAGAGTCCGATTTTCCGAAGAGAATCCACAGCAGCGTGCAATTGACCCTTACCTCCGTCAATCACAATGAGTTGGGGTAGGGGCGAGGCTTCGTTAAGCAGCCGAGAGTAGCGTCTTTCCACAATTTCCTGCATCGATGCGTAATCATCGGGCCCTGAAACGCTTTTCACGTTGTAATGGCGGTAATCATTCTTCGCCGGTTTTGCTTTCTTGAAGACTACACACGCTGCCACAGGATTTGTACCCTGAATATTGGAATTGTCAAAACATTCAATATGCCAGGGAATCTCTTTCAGCTGAAGATCTTTCTGTACCGTCGTCAATATTCTTGTTGTCCGCTGTTCAGGATTGAGCATCTCTGCCTTTTTCAATTTGTCGAGCTTGTACTGCTTCACATTTTTTTCCGACAAGGCGAGCAGTTTTCGTTTATCGCCCCTCTGTGGAATTGTAAACGCCACATCAGTCAGCTTCAGGTTGGGGATAAACGGCACAATGATCTCTTTCGACTGACTGCCGTAGCGCTGCCTCATTTCCATAATACCCAGACCAAGCAACTCTTCGGGTGTCTCATCCAGTTTCTTTCTGTATTCAAAGGTATATGCCTGATTTACTGCTCCTTTTACTACATGCAGGTAGTTGATGTAAGCAGCATTCTCATCCTGCTCCAGGGCGAAGACATCCAGATTGTAATCAAAATTGCTCACAACCTGTGATTTTTCCCTGAAGTTCTGGATCAACTGCAATTTCTCTTTCAGCTCGTTCGCCTCCTCATAACGTAGTTCATCAGAGTACGCTTGCATTCTTTCCTCAATTTGCTTCTCAATAATGGTTATATTCCCTTTTAGTATTTCTGTTATCTCACTGATGTTTTTGTTGTAGTCCTCCAGCGATTGTAATGCCTCGCAGGGTCCCTTGCATTTTTTTATATGGTATTCGAGACATACTTTGAACTTTCCGGCAGCAATATTCTCCGGTGTCAGATTCAACCGGCAGGTACGAATCTTGTACACTCTTCTGAATATATCCAGCAGTGCATTTACTGAAACAACGGAGGTATAGGGACCAAAATATCTGGACCCATCTTTTACAATATTCCTGGTCTTGTATACACGGGGGAAGAATTCATTTCTGATAACAATGGAGGGATAGGTTTTGTCATCCTTCAGCAACACATTGTAACGCGGCCTTAACTGTTTGATCAGGTTATTTTCGAGAAGAAAGGTATCCTCTTCAGAGTTGACCACAATGTATTTTATCTTGCGTATATTCTTGACAAGGATACGTGTCTTGGGGTGCTCTTGGTGCTTGTTGAAATAGGAGGTTACACGTCTTTTAAGGTCTATCGCTTTCCCGACGTATATAACCGTGCCTTTCTCATCCAGAAACTGATAACAGCCCGGTTGATGAGGAATGACGGCAAGGGTGTTTTTTATATCGTCGGTCATACTTGGAGGGGAGCCTGATGTTAAGCAGACAAATTTACATAATAAAGCTCATTTTTGCTCTATTTCAACGCGAAACAAAACAAAAATGAGCAGAAGAGTCCTTTTTATTAAAGGGAAATCAGACTTTAAACTTTAAAACAGAGCTTACTTCTACCTCTTCAGGAAACAGCATATGTCCTTCCAGCTCTTCCAGTTCAATCAGAAAATTGATATATATTTTTTTTACACCCAACTTTTTAACCAGGTTGTATGCAGCAACCATGGTGCCGCCTGTTGCCAGAAGGTCGTCATGGATCAAGACAATATCCTCCTTTGTCAATGCATCCTCATGAATCTGAATCGCATCATCTCCATACTCTTTGGTATATGTCTCTTCAATCACCTTGTAGGGTAGCTTGCCCGGTTTACGAATCGGCACAAATCCGGCTCCCAGTTTAATGGCTACGGCCGGCCCCATAAAGAAGCCCCTCGATTCAATACCTACTACTTTTGTGATCCCTCTGTCTCTGTATTTTTCGTACAGGATATCAGAAAGTTCTTTCAGATGCTCCGGCGATTGAAACAGAGTGGTGATATCCTTAAACTGGATGCCCGGAATAGGGAAATCGGGGATGTTCCTCACTGCCGATGTTAATGTCTCTATGCTCATTATTCTCTAATTATAAGTTTGTATTTTTCTGAAATGTTCCACGTGAAACATTTGTAAACTTTTATCGTCCCATCAGAACCAGCAACACCGAAATATCATTGGGCGAAACACCCGGAATTCTGCCTGCCTGGGCAATGGTTTCGGGATTGATTTTCGTCAGTTTTTGTCTTGCTTCAGTCGATAGCGACTGTATATTGTGATAGTTGAATTTATCTTTAATACGGATATCCTCCAAACGGGTTATTTTATCAGCCATAATCCGCTCACGTTTGATGTAGCCGCTGTATTTTATCTTTATATCGGCCGACTCAATGATCTCTTCCCTGCGTTCGTCGATGGAGTCCAACAACTCTTTGAGTGGTGCCACATCCTGCGCCATCAACTCCAGGTCGATATGCGGGCGTGTAAGCAGCTCCAGCAGTTTCATCCCTTGCTTTAAGGGAGATGTTCCGATGCGCTCGAGGAAAGGGTTGATACGGTCGGCTTTGATGGAGAAATTGCGCACGAAATCGATGATCTCATCCACTTTTTCCTCTTTTTTAGTGAGCAGTTGTACTCTCTCTTTTGAGGCCAGTCCCAGCTCATTTGCCTTCTTCGTGAGTCTCTCATCCGCGTTATCCTGACGCAGCAGGATGCGGTACTCTGCACGGGAGGTGAACATCCTGTAGGGTTCATCCACCCCTTTGGTGATCAGATCGTCGATCAGTACGCCGATGTAGGCTTCGTCTCTGTGCAGCACGAAAGGCTCACCTCCGTGACAATTGATGTGCGCGTTTATCCCTGCTATGATACCCTGTCCTGCTGCCTCCTCGTAGCCTGTTGTTCCATTTATCTGCCCGGCAAAAAAGAGGTTTTTCACCGGTTTTGTCTCGAGTGTTGCATCCAGTTGCGTAGGATCAAAAAAGTCATACTCTATCGCGTATCCGGGACGGAAGATATGTACATCTCTGAATGCCGGTATGCTTTGCAGTGCTTTTAACTGCGTCTGCAGGGGCAGGGAAGAGGAGAACCCGTTGAGGTAATATTCATGCGTTGTTTCACCCTCCGGTTCGAGAAAAAGCTGGTGGCTTGTCTTCTCAGAGAAGGTGACAATCTTCGTCTCAATGCTTGGGCAGTAGCGTGGTCCTATGCTCTGTATCTGACCGTTGTAGAGCGGTGAATCGTTAAGCCCTTCACGTAGTGCTTCATGCACTTTTTCCGAGGTGAAAGCGATCCAGCAGCTGCGCTCTTTCAGGGTTCGCTGCACATGGGGAAGATAGGAGAATTGATGGAAATCGGCATCTCCCTTTTGCTCTTCAAGCAGTGAAAAATCAACGCTCCGTGCATCGATGCGTACGGGGGTACCCGTCTTCATACGGTCGGTTCTGAACCCCAGATCGCGTAGTTGTTCGGTCATGCCGAGGGAGGCCGGTTCAGAGATACGGCCGCCACCTATCTGCACCTTGCCTATATGTATCAGTCCGTTCAGGAATGTGCCGTTTGTGAGGATCACGGCTTTGGATGAGAACTCCACACCCATACGGGTTTTAACGCCCGTAACGGTTTTATTGTCGAACTGCAGCTCCGTGACGGTGTCCTGCCACATATCCAGGTTGTCGCTGTTTTCGATGATGTCACGCCATGTCTCGCTGAACTTCATGCGGTCGCTCTGTACACGGGGACTCCACATGGCAGGTCCTTTCGAGCGGTTCAGCATACGGAACTGAATCGCGGTCTTGTCGCTCACGATACCCATCTGACCCCCCAAAGCATCAATCTCACGCACAATCTGCCCCTTGGCAATACCGCCCACGGCAGGATTGCAGCTCATCTGTGCAATCTTGTTCATGTCCATCGTGATGAGCAGCGTCCTGGACCCCAGGTTCGCTGCAGCCACCGCTGCCTCACATCCGGCATGCCCCGCACCCACAACAATTATATCGTATTTAAAATTCATTTTGCTTTTTCGAGGATGCAAAGATACTAAAAAAGAAAAAGTTACCTGCGTCTGAACTGTTAATTACCGATAAGAGCACGCAGAGGGACTTTAATTAAGATATATACGCAGATAAACAGGCAGGTGGTCGCTGTAACCTCCGGTGTAACTGCCTCTGTAGGTGCGATTGATATTCACCCGGTTATTCCGGTCGAAATGGAGCAGATAGCGCGCATTGAATACATCGGCATATTCCGGTTTGCAGTCGATTCTCTCTGACGTTAACATGTGACCGGAGACGATGATCTGATCGAACAACAGCCATCCTCTGTAGTAAGTGCTGCCGATCCCTTTCCTGTACCTTGGGTAGAGCAGATTATAAAGCCTCAGGTTCTTTATCTCTTCAAAGCTTTTCTGCGCTCCGAGCACCTCGTCCACGCTGTTATCATCCGGGGTATCGTTGAAATCACCCATGATAATGATGTTTTCATCGGGATTGACGCTTGTCACCTTATACACTGCGTTCCTGAGCTCACTGGCTACGAAAAAGCGTCTGCGCTCAGAGAGGTCTGTACCCTCTTTATGGGATGGAAAATGGGTAATGAACAGATGCAGTATCTCCCCGGTGACTGTCTCTCCCTTCACGTGAAGTATGTCGCGGGTACGATCTTCTATTCCAGGCAGTTGAACAAGCACAGGATTCGATTGTAACACTTTGAACGTCTGGGTGTTGTAAATCATTGCCACATCAGAGCCCCGCTCATCGGGACTGTCATAATGGACAAAACTATACTGACTCATTCCATGCAGCTGCATGCCGGCAAGGATGCTTTCCATCACCGTTTTATTCTCAATCTCAGCCAGACCGATGATATCCGGATAATCGGGCTTTACGATCTCTTTGACTACTTTTGTAAACTTTTCCACCTTATCGTTGAACCGCTCTTCGGACCATTTATTGTACCCATCGGGAGTGAAATCATCGTCCATGGTGTGTGGATCATCAACAATGTCATAAAAATTTTCGGTGTTGTAAAACATGAACGAGAAAGGAATTGGCATAATAATAATTTATAGAGTTTACAAATGTGAATAGTTAAGCTGGTTTTTGGGTTTAATTGTAAATTGCTACATCTTATTTTTCAGGAGATTGAGAGCGCTGTTCTCTGCTTCTCTCATCTCTTTCTCCTCCTCTTCCGTTTTATCGTTTACTTCACAGAGATGGAGTATACCATGAATAATAACACGGTGAAACTCTTCCTCAAAATCGGTGTGATACTTTTGTGAATTGGAGCGAACGGTATCGATACTGATAAAAATATCTCCCGAGATCGTATCTTCTTCCGAATAATCGAATGTGATGATATCGGTATAAAAATCATGCTGCAGCCAGGTGCGGTTGATCTCTAAAATTTTCTCATCGTCACAGAAGAGGTAAGCAATTTCACCCACCTTCCTGTCGTAACTATTTGCGACGGTCTTGATCCAGTTTGCCGTTTCCTTTTTTTTTATCTTTGGAAGAACGATCCCTTCCGCCTGAAATGTAATTGCCATAATTTTAAAATATTTTAACCCGGAGGATCGCCTGTTTCTTATCCGAAAAAGAGATAAGCCACAAAAACGGCCGCTAAAATGCCTGCCAAATCAGCCAAAAGCGCATAGGGAACGGTATAGCGGGAATTTTTTATGTTCACGGCACCGTAATAAACAGCCACAATATAGAAAGTGGTGTCGGTAGCACCCTGCAATACGGCGGAAAGTCTGCCGGCGAATGAATCGGCGCCGAATGTCGTCATCGTGTCAATCATCATCCCGCGGGCACCGCTGCCGCTTAATGGTTTCATCAGTGCGGTTGGCATTCCGTCCACCCATCGGGTGTCCATTCCTGTCATCGCCACAAGATTTCGCAATCCCTCCATCAGGAAATCCATTGCACCGGAAGCACGAAAGACTCCGATACCCACCAGTATCGCGATAAGATAGGGGATGATGGTGACGGCTGTTTTAAATCCATCCTTGGCACCATCAATAAAGGCTTCGAAGATATTGATCTTTCTGCGCATCGCCTTCACGATGAAGAGGCAGATGATGGAGAAGAGAATCACGTTGGCTGCCAAACTGGAAACGATATTGATTTGATCCTGGGGCATTGATTGAAAAGCAAGTACAGTTGCTGAAATGATGGCGATCATGGCAAACAGAAAACCCATGATGGCCCTGTTGAAAATATTGATTCCCTGCTTCAGGCATACAGCAATTATACCCACCAGGGTGGCGACGAAGGTGGCGATCATGATGGGGATGAACACATCAGCCGGGTTGGCGGCACCCAGTTGAGCGCGGTAGACCATCACGGTCACCGGTATGAGGGTCAGACCCGATGCATTAAGCACGAGGAACATGATCATGGGGTTAGAAGCCTGATCTTTGTTCCTGTTGATCTCCTGCAGTTCCTGCATCGCCTTCAGCCCGAAAGGTGTGGCGGCATTATCGAGACCCAGCATATTGGCTGATATGTTCATCAGCATGGATCCTGAGGCGGGATGATTTTTGGGAATTTCGGGAAATAGTTTGGAGAAGAGCGGTGCGACAGCTCTGGAGAACATCTCCACCATGCCGCCCCGTTCGCCAATTTTCATCACACCGAGCCAGAGAGAGAGAACACCCGTCAGTCCGAGAGATATCTCAAAACCTGTTCTGGCAGTGTCGTAGGTAGAGTTCATGATATCGGTAAAGACGTTCATATCTCCAAAGAAGATAAGCTTTACCAGGGCTACTACGAAGGCGATGATGAAGAAAGCAATCCAAATATAGTTTAAAACCATGCTATGCGGGAATCATCGATGTAACGATATTTTTTCGAATTAAAATCTACCAAAGATACAATTTATGGCTATTTATAAAAAGGAAAACGATTTAATTTCTAACTTTATGGTGCTGAAACAGTGAATTGGGTGTAAAACAGGCAGAGCAATGATTCTGTCGCGGGGTGATTTCTGTTGCATGCTTATTAGTCTTGAAAAATACAATGAAACAGTGATATGCGTTGGAAAGATTTTCTTCATTTTCAGAGGGGATCAAAAATTGCGGTGATTCTGTTGCTTGTGCTGATTGTGCTGACCCTCATTCTGAACATTGTACTTAGTTACAGAAGCTCTTCCGAAATCATTGTGGCACAAAACGACTCGTTGATACAAGCGTTTGAGGAGTTCAGAAGCACCTTGAAAGAACGGGAGCAGCCTCTCACTGCAGCCCAAGAGCAGCGTAAAGCAGACAGGATTTATGCCTCAGAAAGTAATTCTAGGGAAGAGTCTGCCGGGAGAAGGAAACCTGCAGATGAAACTTACATCCGTAATGGGGGGCAGGAGGAAAACCGGTATCAGCCCTATCCTGTAAGTGAAAAACTATCCGCAGGGGAGACCATCCCCCTGAACGAGACTGATACTGTCCAATGGAAAAAAGTACCGGGAATAGGCAGCAGCTATGCTTCCCGTATCGTGAAGTACAGAGATCTGCTGGGAGGCTATGTAAGTGTGGAACAACTTCTGGAGGTGTATGGTATGGACAACGAGCTTTACGCCCGCATAAGCCCCTATATTGAGCCGGACGGCAACTGCCGAAAGCTGCAGGTCAACCACGCGGAGTTCGGTGAGCTGCTCAGGCATCCCTATCTGAACTACAAGCAGGTGAAGGTTATCGTCAGCCTGCGACGAAGGAAGGGAGCTATCCTGTCCATCAACGAGCTGTCCATGCTCGATGAGTTCACAACAGATGATATCTATCGTCTGGAGCCTTATCTGGCGTTTTAGAAGGTAAGATGGGTTAATATCAAAAATATCTTTTCAAAATCGATAAAACAGAGGAGTAGTAGCCACTGCCGAACAGGTTGAGGTGGACCAGCAGATAATAGAGCTGATACAATTCTATCTGTTCAGTGTATGACACAGGTTGAGGGATAATCTCATGGTAGGCGTTGTAAAACTCAGCTCCGAAGCCGCCAAAGAGGCGGCTCATAGAGATATCAACCATTGAATGGCCGTAATAGAGAGCCGGATCGATCAGGTAGGGGGTTCCGTCTGTGGCGATCAGGTAGTTCCCTCCCCAGAGATCACCATGCAGCAGTGAGGGTTTCACATCGCCAAAGAGATTGTTAAAAAGAGGAATCGCTTTATCTTCTGCAGGAATCTCTTTTTTTGAAAGCATACCATCTCTGACTGCCCGTTGAAGTTGCGGCAGGATCCGCTCTGTCCAGTAAAAATCAGCCCACTTAGAGTGAGCTTGATTGCTCTGCGGGAGACTCCCGATAAAGTTATCTGCGGAAAACCCGTAATCAGCTTGTGTGCATTGATGTAGTTGCGCCAACGCTGCTCCTAACCGCCGGTAGTCGGAACCGTCGGCACGTTTGCTCTCGATGAACTCCATCAGTAGGAATGAGGTTCCTTCAAAAGAATCTACCAGATGCACATGGGGAACAGCGATTGT
>JAENWZ010000420.1 GCA_016649795.1 Proteiniphilum sp.
CAGCTACGCGGTGTTTAAGAAGACATATGAGACCGACTCAATTAACCTGGAGAATATACGTAACAGGTTCAACCAGGGAGTGGTGGCCGAGTATGATGTGATCACGGCCGATGTGCGGTTGAAGAGCCTTATCCCCAGTATTCTTCAGTCGGAGAACATGATGAAGATTGCAGAACTGCAATTGAAGATGCTGATGGGCATTGACGGTGATGTGCCGCTGAAGGTGGTGGGATCACTCGATCATTACCGTAGCAGCATGTTCGATGTCATCATCCCTGCCGATACATCACTGGTGAACAACAGCGATATCAAGCAGTTTGATCTGCAGGCGAAACAGGCAAAAAATGCATTCGAGATGCAGAAGCTCCAGTTCGCTCCCTCGCTGGTTACCTCTTTCAACTGGACCTACACAAGCCAGAACAATGATTTCAAGTTCAGGGACTATCGCTGGGATCCCTATTCCATGCTGGGGGTGACACTGCAGATCCCCCTGTTCAACGGGGGACAGCGTTATCATAATATGAAACAATCGGAGATGCAGCTCTATCAGATGGCGGAGCAACGCAAGGATGTAGAGCGTGGACTGAAGCTATCCATCAAGAACAACTTCGATCTTATTCATAAAAATATTGAACAGGTAGTGGCCACTGAATCGTCTATTGCGCAGGCCCGCAAAGGGCATGAGATCACGCTGAAGCGTTACGAAACAGGAATGGGCACCATTGTGGATGTGAACGCGGCAGCCCTGGCTGTGATCAACGCCGAGCTGCAATACAGGAACGCTGTTTATGACTATCTGGCTGCCAAAGCCGATCTTGAAAAAGTGTTGGGCTATGATATAGCACCTGTGGAAATTGAGAAATAAGAAATAAGAAATTATAAATATAATCAAATGAAAATGTATAGCTTATTGAAGTTTACTTCTCTTCTTGCAGTAGCATTGCTCGCTTCCTGCGGAGGAAAAGAGCAGTCCGGCGACGCAGAAAGCGAAGCTCTCCAAAAATCAAATGTGCGTGTGGAAGAGGTGCAATTGGTGGCGGTGAATCAGATTTCCACTTTTACCGCCACGATAGAGGCCGATCAGGTAAACAATATCGCCCCGGCCATGGGCGGACGTATTCGCAGGATCAATGTGGATGTAGGCGCTTATGTCCGTCGC
>JAENWZ010000262.1 GCA_016649795.1 Proteiniphilum sp.
AACAGTTGTTGAGTATTGTTCGGTACTTTTCTCTCAATCCATTTCGACCGGTCTGGAGCCTCGGGGGCAGTTACTTGCGTGTGGGAGGGTGGTCCGGAGCCCATCGACCAGCACCTTGGCTATGTTATCAGAGGCAGCTCTCCAGTATTTCACGTGTCACGTCGCCGGTCACGTTTTTATTTTCGCCGTAAGATGCATCCCGTTCATTGAAGCGGCGGGCAATCATTTCGATGGTTTCTTTACCGATGCCCTCTTCAGATAAACGTGTGGTCAGTCCCAGTGAACGGTAGAACGCCTCGGTCATCTCTATCGCTTTGTCTGCACGTTCCTCTTCAGATCCCCCGGTGATGCCGAAAATGCGTTCACCATATTGCAGCAGCTTCTCCTTCTTTTGTTCTTTCAGTACGCTCATTGTCCCCGGCATCACGATGGCCAGTGAGTGACCGTGGGTGGTGCCGTGCAGTGCTGTGAGCTCATGTCCTATCTGATGGGTGGCCCAGTCCTGGGTGATGCCCATGCGAATGAAATCATTGAGGGCCAGCGTAGCCGAAAGCATGTAGTCGGCCATCAGGTCGTAGTTCCTCGGATCTTTCTTTATCTCCGGTGCAATCTCTTTTACCGAAAGCAACACACCCTCAGCCCAGCGGTCCATGATACGTGATTGCCCCGGTGTTGTGAGATACTGTTCCAGCACGTGCGTGTAGGCATCAGCCAGTCCACAGGCGATCTGATGATCGGAGAGTGAATAGGTCACTTCCGGGTCGAGAATGGAGAACTCCGGATAATTGCCGAAGAAGCCATATTTCTCCTGTGTCTCCGCTCTGGAGATGACAGCAGCTCCGTTCATCTCCGATCCTGTGGCAGGGACGGTCATCACGGAGGCAAACGGGATCTGTTTTTCCGCAACGATATCCATCACGATATCCCACGCATCATGCTCAGAGGCAATACCTGCTGCAATGAGCTTGGTGCCGTCAAGTACCGATCCGCCACCCACGGCGAGAAGATAATTGATGTTGTTTTCTTTTCCTGTCTGAATGGCTCTCCTGAGTGTCTCCACCTGCGGGTTGGCCTCAATTCCCCAGAATTCCATGTAGTTGCGTCCTTTGAGTGCTTCTTTCACCTGATCATAGAGCCCGTTTTTTGTCACGCTGCCACCACCGAAGGTGAGCATCAGGTTTACGTTATCGGGCAACAGCTCCGATAATTTCGCAATTTGCCCTTTTCCGAAAACCAGCCTGGTCGGATTTTGAAAGATAAAGTTTTTCATTCTTATTTGTATATTATCTGATTATTTTTGGTTTCTGTTTGTTTTCTTTGAACATCCACAAAAATTAATTGTTCATCATTAAAGATGGAAAGTAATAAGGGCTCAATTCGCATATTTAAGCTGGATGAATATATCTATCCCAAGTTCAGGGGTAAGATCATCGATTTGTACCTGCATGCTTTCACCACGGGTGGGTATGCACAGTTTATTGCTACGGAGAGAGCTGAAAGCACGTTGGATGAACTGGTGCGGAGAGGCTTCGGGAAGATGGCTTTTATTGGTGACAGGCTGGTGGGTCTGCTGCTCTGCCATCCCTTATCGTACGATAAGGATTTTCCGGCTGATGATTTCCCCCATATTCCGGTGATGAATAGTCTCTATATCTCTGAGGTGATGGTGCACACCCACGAACGGGGGAAAGGGATTGCTTCGAAGATGATCAACGACCTGTTGATATCACTGCCGAAGACCTTTACAGATGTGGTCATCCGCGTGTGGGACATGAATGAACCTGCATTATCGCTGTACAGGAAACTGGGCTTTGAACCATTTTATTCCATCACGCAGACGAAGCACCGTTCCCGGGATGAGAAGTTTGAGATGAAGAAAATCTACCTGCATAAAGCCCTGAACCAGATTGAGGCGCAAGAGAAAAAGGAGTTAATATAGAATAACAGTTAATAGCAGTGTTGAGAATTAGGAACAGATTAAGATAAAAATAAATTCAATCATGATCAAGGAGTTACTAACAAAAACAATCGATTTACGTTCAGGTTCACAGGAAGAAAAACGTCAGGAGATACGCGATTATTTTCTGAAAACGTGGACGATAGACGAACTATTATACAGACAGCTGAAATCGGACGAGGTGTTTTATCATCGCGGTGATCCGTTGCGGCACATCATTCTTTTTTACCTGGGACATACAGCTGTGTTTTTCATGAATAAACTCTATCTGGCAAAGATCATAGAGAGGCATATCAATCCGAAATTTGAATCGACATTTGCCATCGGTGTGGATGAGATGAGCTGGGATGATCTTGATAATAACCACTACGACTGGCCACCTGTTTCGGAGGTGAGAGAGTATCGCGACGAAGCAAAGAAAGTGATCCTCGACGTGATCGACAACACACCGCTGGAGCTACCCATCGACTGGGAGAGTCCTTTCTGGATTGTGATGATGGGGATCGAGCATGAGCGTATTCACCTGGAGACATCATCGGTGCTCATTCGTCAGCTGCCTCTCGACATGGTGCGGCCGGATTTGTTCGGCGAACGATGCCCCACATCGGGTGAAGCGCCGGAGAATGAACTTATTCCTGTCTCGGAAGCTATCATGAGGTTAGGGAAACCATTTGATTATCCGCTGTATGGTTGGGATAACGAATATGGAGAATATGAGGAGGAGGTTGCCGGTTTCCGGGCTGCAAGATACCTCACCTCCAACGGGGAGTTTCTTGAATTTGTTGAAGACAAAGGATATGAAACGGAAGAGTACTGGACAGAGGAGGGATGGAACTGGCGCAATTACAAAGAGGCGACGATGCCGCTTTTCTGGCGCAGGGAGGATAGCAGTTATCGGCTGAGGCTGGTGGCTGAAGAGATAGACATGCCCTGGAACTGGCCGGTGGAGGTGAACTACCTGGAGGCAAAGGCCTTCTGTAACTGGAAAAGCGCCAAGACAGGCAAAAATTACCGACTACCTACAGAGGCGGAGTGGTATCGTCTGCACAAAGGTGCAAAGCTAACAGATGTGACGGAGTGGGAGCAGGCACCCGGCAACATTAACCTGGAATATTTCACCTCACCCTGCCCGGTAGATACCTTTGAACAGGATGG
>JAENWZ010000177.1 GCA_016649795.1 Proteiniphilum sp.
GCGGCGATCAGCAGCACTTCGGCATAACGGAATATCGGCATGTTGTAATCGCCATTACGGCCATTGATCAATGAACCGGCATCGAACCAGGCCCAGTTACCCACATTGTTCAGGGTATGGGTAACACCCGTACCGTCGGTGTAGGTGCGGAAGAAGAATTGTTTCTCCATATTCCGAATATCGGAAGGATGATAGCTGTTGATCAATATATCGGAAGGCAGGTAGGCATTGTACAACACATCCCCACCCGGTTTGAAGACGCTTTCGTCAACAGCGTTTTTCCATTGAAAAGCATCTGTTCCGATAGATCTAACGGCGTAGGAGTTGCCCACATTGAAACTGGTCTGATCATATTCTTTGGCGAAGATGATCTCATTCGACGACTTGGTCGTTTTAATGACGTTATAGGCCGACTCCATACCCGTGCTGCTGCCGTTGGGCTGAATGAGGGCATGCTGACCTCCGTTGACGACATTCATGGCCATATTGGCTGCTTTGGTATAGTACTCACTGCCTCCGTTGAGAGGGGCACCGGCCCATTGCAGATAAACCTGTGCCAGCAGAGTTTGTGCCATAGGTTTGGTCACATAGCCGTCATTGCTATAGAATGCCACGTTAGGTAACGCAGTACCACTGATTACATCGAGCAGGTCCGCTTCAATGTTTTGGTATACCTGGTCCGACGGGGTACGTTCCACATAAATACCCTCCAGAGAGGTATAGGGTTGGTCGATATAGGGCACATCACCATATTCCTTTACCAGGTAGAAATAGGCATATGCCCTGAAGAACTTACCCTGCGCCACAAAATTCGCTATTTGCGCTTCGCTCAATACGTCGGTCATATTCGGTATATTGGCAATCACAAAATTCGCCCGGGAAATTCCGATATAAAACTCGGTCCACATTTTTTGTGAGGTAGCATCGAACGATTCCACATTGAAATTAGCCCCTTCAGAAGCGTTGGTAAAGGTCCTGTCTTTGCGCTTGTCGACAAAGAGACCCGACATGACACCACCCCACATGGTGGCTTTGGGAGTCCACCCACCATCTACATCAATATTGTGCAGATAGGGAACACCTCCGAAATAGAGGGCGTTCACACCTGTTTGTGCATCCGATTCGGTCTTCCAAAACTGGCCTGTTGTTTTCTCATCCAGCGGATTTTCTTCCAGAAAACCTTCGCATGAACTCATCACCAATGTCAGTGCCAGCATGCAAAGGATGGATTTGTATATGTTATGTAATTTCATATGAATAAAATTAATAATGAAAAATTAAAAAGTTACATTGAGTCCCACCGTGAATGTCCTCGGACGCGGATAGGTAAAGAACTGGCGATTTGTGCCCCACTTGTTGTCACCCAAACGGGAGGAGTTCTCCGGATCGAACCCCAAATAATCGGACGAAGTGATCAGGAATGCATTGTTCACGTTGCCATAGAGGCGCAATGCTGAGAGACCCATCTTCTTGAGTGTGTTCGGACTAAACGTATATCCCAGCTGAATGAGGTTACCACGCAGGTAAGAACCGTCGGCCACCCAGGTATCATCGGCATTGGCGTTGTTCCCCATGGAGAAGTTGGAAAGGCGTATTGCCTGTGCCGTACCATTGGGATTGAGTGTGGGATGCCATGCCTCCTGCCAGAGTCGGTCGATGCCGCTGGTGAGGAAACGTCCCTCTGTGGAATGGAAAAACTCCTGCATGATGTCTGACCCCCACGAAAATTGCAAATCGAAGGTCAGGTCAAGATTCTTGTAATTGAACGTGTTGATAAATGATCCCATCCAATCGGGGAGACCGTTACCCAGTATCTCCCGTTGCTTATAGGTCACCTTTTCACCAATAGTGGACGGCACATTCATTGTTTCCGGATCCCAGTTCCCCGGAACACCATCGTATATTCCTGCACGTCTGTACCCATAGAAGGTAGAGAGCTCCTCACCCTCACGAATAAGCATGTCATACCCTACAAAACCGTCGAGCAGAATCTGTCGTTTACCGGTCACCTGATCCACCGAGGAACTTTCATCCAGTTTCTCCACCTTGTTCTTATTAAAACTGAGGTTCAGTGTGGTGTTCCATTGGAAGCCATTCATATCAACAGGATAGGCATTGATCAACAGATCCAACCCCTTGTTAGAGACTTCGCCGATATTGCTGGTGATTGATGAGAAGCCGGTAGATCTGGGTATGGGGCGACTCAGCAGCAAATCAGTGGTATATTTATAGTAATAGGAAGCCTCCAGATTCAGCTTGTTATTGAACAATCCAAGGTCCACGCCAACATCCCATTGGTTGGTTCTCTCCCACCTCAAATCAGGGTTCGGCATTCGGTTTGTATAGGATACTGTTTGCAAACCATTACCGATAATCGTGGTGGACTGCCCAATGGTTGCCAGGGAAGCATAGGTGCCTATCTCAGAGTTACCCGTCACCCCGAAAGAGGTATGCGGTTTCAGCCGGCTGATCACCGGGTGATCAATCAGGAAATCTTCGTTCGATACCATCCATCCCAGACCGATGGAAGGGAACAAGGAATATTTGTTGTTGCCCCCGAATTTCGATGATCCATCCCAACGACTGGTGACGGTTGCCATATATTTATTGTCGTAAGAATATGCTGCACGCAGGAAGTAGGAATTCATGGTCCATCTGTCATGGTCATTACTTACAGTAGGCCTGTCGGAACCTTTCCCCAGGTTGTAGTAACCATAAAAATCATCGGAGAAATTGGAACCGACAGCACTGAAATAAATATAGGTGCGTTCCTGCCAGGAAACACCGGCCATTGCATTGAGAGAATGCCTGTCAAAAAATTTGTTGTAGGTCAGATAGGTCTCTTCCTGCCAGTAGAGGATATTTGAATTGTTCCCTTCTGCCCTTCCGGTAGAACTTTGGTTGATCAGCGGACGCGGTGTGAACGGGGTATAGTTGGCATTCCGGTTATTGTGATAATCTACTCCAAACTGTGTCTTTAGATCAAGCCCTTCTGCCAAATGGAATGTCAGGGCAGCGTTACCGAAGATCTGTGTCCGGTACTGCATCGCTTTCATGCGTTTCAGCAATTCAACCGGGTTACCCACTCCTTCGGGGCTGAAGCCCTGCATCTCTTCAGGATCGGGATTATCCTTGTCGCGGTAAATGGCATCTGTCCTAAAACTGTTGGTCTGTGCATACTGGCCGTCCAGCATCACCGGGAGGAAGGGCAGCAGCTCTACCATGGTACGTAGCGCTCCCTGTCCGTAAGGATTATCGGAGGTTCTGTTACCCCAGGAATGGTTTACCAGCAGATTCACGCCGGTAGAAAGCCATGGTGTGGGCTTATCATCATACGCCATCTTGGCATTCAGACGTTTGAAATAGGTATTATGCAAAATACCCTGTTGATCGGTATAGTTTAAGAATGCTCCTACCGACGATTCTTTACTACCACGCTGGATATTCAGTTGGTGGTTATGGGATATGGCGGTACGTGAAGCCTCTTTTTGCCAGTTGGTATCATATTTTGGTGAGCCGTCGGCATTGAAAAGACGTTCATCGGTGAATATCTGTGACAGATCGGTGGTGAAATTCCTGTTTTGCCATGCATTGGCATTCTCCAGTCCCTGCTTGAAGGTAGCCATCCATTCATCGGCATCCATCACATCCATAAAGCGTGCCATATTACTCACAGACATGGAACCGGAGTAAGAGATATGTGCTTTGTTTCCTGTATCTCCACCCCGTTTGGTGGTGACCAGAATCACACCGTTCGCACCGCGGGCACCATAGATGGCAGCAGAGGATGCATCTTTCAACACCTCAATAGATTGAATATCATTGGGATTAAGGAATTGGAAATTAGACATCACTACACCGTCGACCACATAGAGGGGACTTGCTGAAGCGTTGATAGTGGATATACCACGGATGATCACACGCAACTCACCCCCCGGTTGTCCGGTATTGGAGAAGATGTTCACCCCGGCCGCTTTACCCTTTAAACCTTCAAGTGCATTGAACGATTGGTTCTTGACGATGTCGCTCCCTTTTGCTGTAGAGATCGATCCTGTCACATCTGACTTACGCATTGTGCCATAGCCTACAACCACCAGCTCGTCAAGTGTCTGGGTATCTTCTCTCAATACAATATCCAGACTGCCTCTTCCGTCACTGTTTATTTCCTGTTCAATGTATCCGATATAGGAGATGATGATGACAGCATCATCCTCCACCTGTAACTGAAAGTTTCCGTCTATATCGGTGACGGTACCGTTTGTGGTCCCTGCTTCTATCACATTGGCTCCGATCACAGGGATCCCCTGTTCATCTACTACAGTTCCGGATAGTTGTTTTTTCTGCTGAAGGATCACGTTGACAGCGCTGCTGTTTGAGGTCTCCTCTTTTTTTAGTTTCTTGTCAATAAAAATATACTTCCCGGAGATTCTGTAACTGAGAGAAGCATTTTTTGTCAGCTGCTCCAGCACTTCAAAAACGGTTTGGTTATCCATTTCTACATCATAGCGTATTGAGCGGTCCACATCTCTGCTTTTATAGAAGAAAACGAACTCGGACTTATTCTCAATAGCTGTAACAATTTCATCGAACGTTGCATTTTGCATCTTCATAGATAGTTTCTCAGTTTGTGAATAACTATCTGCAAAGCTGTTGCATATGGAAAGTACCAAAAAAATCAGCATCAACTTCATGGTTAAAATCACTTTTCGCCATAAATAATTATGGGAGTTTATTGATCTATTCATATATTTGTATGTTTTTAATGAATAATAAATTTGCATTCCGATTGTTCGCGAGACAGAGAATGCTTGAATTGATTGAAAACGTTTATAGAGGCCGGGATGCTGCATATTCAGTCTTCCGGCTTCTTTATTTTTTATTTTCTCATGTTTCTTTCATAGGCATGTCATTTTATTCGTTGTACAATTTGTTATCTATTTGTTTGTAGTATGAGTGTATCATTTTTAAAGCGGGTAAGGAATTCATCTTTAAAATTCAGGATTTCCACAATCTCTTCGATGGACTGATCAGAAAAAAACTTCCCGTTGTATCTTTCGTTCCGGTATGCTTCATCCGATATAAGGA